>DATHMF010000065.1 GCA_035487355.1 Terriglobales bacterium
GTCGCCGAAAAGGCAGATAACCGTGTCGCTGAGCTGCGCAAAGATGTCCATCGCATTGTGCTGGATGTAGCCAACAAGCGGGCGGGTGAGCTGCGTAAAAACGTCGAAAGTGTAGTGAGCGAGACCACCGACAAACGCGTGAGCGAGCTGCGCAAAGACCTGGAAAAAGTGGTAAGCGAAGTGGCCGAGCGCCGCGTCTCCAGCATTCGCCAGGACGTGGAGAACGTCGTCACCGAAGCGGGCGAACACCGCGTCCAGGAGTTGCGCAAAGACATTATCAATCACGTGACCGCTGAGCTCGATTCAGTAATACTGGGCAGGGGCTCGGAGGCGCCAGTTTCTGCATTGCTGGATAACGCCATTTCCAAGATTCAGGAATCCACCTCGCAGACCGATATTCTGCGTTCTCTGCTCGATGGCGCTGCCCACTTCAGCAGCCGCGTGGCCCTGTTGGTGGTCAAAAACGACAGCGCCGTGGGATGGCAGGCGCGTGGTTTTGACGACAACAACGGCATCAAGAAAGTGACAGTTGATATCAACAGCGGGCTCTCTGGAAAAGCCATGCAGGAAAAAAGTCTGGTGACCGGTCCCGCCGCCGAATTCGAAAGCAAGTTCGCTTCCCAGTTGGGTGCGCCCAAAGGCAATTCCGCCGTGCTGCCCCTTGTGGTGCGGGAAAAAGTTCCGGCGCTGGTCTATGCCGATGCCGGCACCCGCAACGACGGCGAATCCGATACTGCCGCTTTGCAGTTGCTGGTACGCACCGCCGCAATTTGGCTGGAGACGCTGACGCTGCGCAAGGCTTCAGGTATTCCGGTTGTCTCCCCCACAGAGCCGGAAGAGGTCACTGCAGTTCCTCCTCCGACGGGGCAGACACCGGCGCCCGGCATTCCTACACCGGCTCCCATTGCGGTCTCTGATCTTGCTCCCAAGGCATCTGCGGCAGCGGTTGAGGTCTCCGCCCAGGATGAGGAAATCCATAAGAAGGCCCGGCGCTTCGCCAAGCTGCTGGTCGATGAAATCAAACTCTACAACCAGGCCAAAGTGAACGAGGGCCGGCAGAATAAAGATTTGTACAGCCGTCTAAGAGAAGATATCGAAAAGAGTCGCGCCAGTTATGACAAACGTTACGGTAACACCGTGGCGGCGCAAGCCGACTACTTTACCGAGGAAGTCGTCAAAGTATTGGCGGACAACGACGCGGCCCTTATGGGCAACGGATTTAAGGGCTAATAATTAAGTTGTCTGGATGATTAGAAACTGAACTAAGCGGCGGGTTTCCCATTAAGAGTTAAGTTGTTCCCCATGGTTCTACGTAAGTTGTTGGCCCTCGTTCTCGCCGTCGCACTCATCGCCACCGGCTCTCCTGCCTTTGCTGCCGGCAAAAGAAAGTCCACACGGAATAGAAGCGCGGCAATTGCTGCTCGAGTGCAGCGCATGTCGCGGGCCTTTGTTGCTTCGGCAGATTTGCGTCCGATGGCCGAGCAGCTTTTGGAAAACCGTACTCCCGCGGCTTATGCCGGAGTACAAAAGTTTGCCGAAGCCCACAATAACGAAGATGCAGGCGCGCTGGCCTGGCTGGTCATCGGCTACGCCCACCTGCTGGATAACCAATACGCCAATGCTACTCCTGCCTTGAAGAAGGCGCAGCCCCATGCCGGAGAGCTGCGCGACTACGTGGATTACTTCCTGGCAATGTCTCAAGGGATGGGTGGAGACTCTCAGGATGTGCTGGTTACACTGCATCAATTTGAAACTAATTATCCCGGTTCGCTATTTATCCGGGATGCTGCTGTGCTCGAAGGCAATGCTCTGGTGGCCACCGGCCAACCGAAGGCGGCGATTGATTTGCTGGAAGCCCACCGCTCGCCCATACGTGCCGATATCGAACTGGCGCTGGGTCGTGCTCAAATGCACGCCGAAGATTATGCCCAGGCTACAGAGAGCTTTCGTCATGTTTATTATCAGATGCCCATTGCGCCTGAGGCCACGGATGCTTATACCGAACTGCAAAGACTGGGGCCGCGTCGGCTGCCGCCGCCCAGCTTCGCCGACCGCAAGAAGAGGGCTGAGCTACTGGCCGAGAATCGGCGTGCGGCCGAGGCTGCTGCTGAGTACAAAGATCTGATCGAAAATGCACCCGCCGCTGAGGTGTATGCGCTCAAAGTTGCTTTGGGCGGGGCGCTATGGAAGGCCGGACGCAGCGGGGAAGCGCGCGATCTTCTACAAAAGCTGCCCGACACCGATGACGAACGCAATGCCCAGCGACTCTACTATCTCGTGGAGATTTCCCGGTCTGACAGCAAGCGCCTGGGTGATCTTATTACGCACCTTCGTGAGAGTGCTCCACAGAGTCCGTGGTTGCAAGAAGCCCTGCTGGCTGTGGCCAACCAGTATCTGCTGCAGAAAGACTATGCCAGCTCAGCGCGTTTCTTTGAGGAGCTGGCTTCACGTTTTCCTGCCGGAAAGTACGCCTCTTTTGCCAACTGGAAGGCAGCCTGGCTGCAACTGCGGCAGGGAGATGTGGAAAGCGCCAAGCTCGCCTTTGAACGGCACATTGCGCTGTATCCCGCCTCGCAGGAGGCCAGTGCCGCGCTTTACTGGCGCGGGCGGCTGGCGGAAGAGGAAAAAAATCTTCCTCTCGCGCGCGCGTACTACTTGAAGGTCTCGCAGCGTTACTGCAATGCTTATTACGCCGAACTCTCACGCGAGCGGCTGCGCGATCTTGGGCTCTCCAGTGATATTGCCGACGAACCGCTGCTGCAAAAGGTTCCCCCGGTGCAACTCCCCGGGCATTTTTCCCTGACCGCTCCGGCTGACAACCTGCGTGTGCAAAAGAGCCTGCTGCTGGGGAATTGCGGCATGGTGGATTTTGCCATCCGCGAGCTGCAGGCTGGGATAGATCCAGGTGACAACTGGGCCACAGCCCAGATGATCAAACTTTATACCGACGACGGACACTATGATCGCGCCTTGCAGACTTTGAAGCACGCCGTTCCCGGATACTACTCGTTTCAGCTTGCCGACCTGCCCCGCCCTTTCTGGGAAGGACTGTTCCCGCGCCCATATTGGGAAAATTTAAAGCGCTACTCGGCCGACAATCAGCTCGATCCTTTTCTGGTGGCTTCTCTCATTCGCCAGGAGTCGGAGTTCAATCCTTTGGCCCTCTCTCGTGCCAATGCCATGGGATTGATGCAGATTCTGCCGGGCGTGGGGCAACAGCTCGCGAAATCAGAAAAGATTAAAGGATTCAACAGCTCTATGTTGTTCGATCCGAACACCAATATCCAGCTTGGGACGCGCTACTTCAAGGACTTGCTCAAGAGGTACGACGGCCACGTTGAATACGCGCTGGCCGCCTACAATGCCGGCCCGGATCGCGTGGAGGATTGGCGCAAGAGCAACTACCGCGATATCCATGAATTTGTGGAATCCATTCCTTTTACCGAGACCCGCGAATACGTGGAAGCTATCGTGCGCAACCAAGCCGTGTATCAGCGCCTTTATCAGAACCCGTAGAACGGGCACAAACGAATCATGGGCTTCACTTTTGTGGTAGACCTTTATTGAGCGCTGGAATCCCGCGGGTATATAGTGTGGGGTTGTTGGGTGCTAAACAGAAATTACGGTCGAGATGATCCCCACCAGAAGTTCGCCACGCTGGAGCTGAGCCATGACCTTCACTCGCTTTTGCCTTTACATCATCGCGGTATTTAGCACATCGGCGGTTTCTTTGGCGCAAGCCCCTGCGAATGCCACGTCAACTGCACATGATCACCACTTCGGTACAGTGCATTTTCCGGTCAGTTGCAGCCCGGCTGCGCAGGCGCAGTTTGATACTGCGGTCAGCATGCTGCATTCGTTTTTCTATCCGGAGACGATCCAAGCGTTTACCAAGGTGACGGAGATTGACCCCACCTGCGCCATGGCGTATTGGGGTATCGCTCTGAGCCAGCGCCCCAATCCTCTTGTCGGACCGTTTGCCCCGGAAGCCCTGCAGCGTGGCTTCGAAGCCATCCAGAAGGGCAAGTTGCTCAATCCGAAGACGCAACATGAACGCGACTGGCTCGATGCCGCGGAGCCGTTCTTCAAAGACGCCGCCAAGCTGGACCAGAAGACGCGCACGAAGGCTTACGAAAAAGCCATGGAGCAGCTTTACTTGCGCTATCCGGATGACAACGAGGCTGCAGTGTTTTATGCACTGGCTTTAAATGAAAGCGCAGATCTTGCCGACAAGAGTCATGCGAATCAACTTAAGGCCGCAGCCATCCTGGAAAAGGTGAAAGTCCATCAGCCGAACCATCCCGGTGTCATCCACTACCTGATTCACAGCTACGATTACGCGGGACTTGCAGACCGTGCACTTTCCGCTGCTGATCAATACGCAGCTATCGCGCCTGACGCGCCGCATGCATTGCACATGCCCTCGCACACGTACACAATTCTGGGTATGTGGGAAAAATCCATTGAATCGAACAAGGCTGCGCTGGCCGCCGCCAAGGAGTATGCCGCCCAACACAATCCTCCTGGCACCGCCGATGCCGGCCAGCCACACTTCCTCGATTTCATGGAGTACGACTATCTTCAGCTTGGGCAGGATAAGCAGGCCAAAGCTCTGGTAGAAGAAGCCGCTTCTCTGAACAAATTTTCCGCGATGCGGCCCACTGTGGTCTTCGGGCTTGCGGCGGTTCCCGCACGTTACGTGCTGGAACGCGGCGCCTGGGCGGAAGCGATGCAACTGCAACCGCGCGAAAGCCAGTACGCGTACACGCAAGCGATCACGTATTTCGCCCGCGCCATGGGTGCTGCCAAGACCGGAAATGCAAAACAAGCTCGGGAGGATATCGAGAAACTCCGCGCCGCACAGCAGGCCGATCTTGCCAAAACCGATCAGGCATACTGGGCGGGGCAGAGCACTATCCTGCTCCAGGCTGCGTCTGCCTGGCTGGCCCGCGCCGAAGGCAATGATAGCGAAGCCGTGAAATTGATGCGTTCCGCCGCCGATCTGGAAGACTCCAGCGACAAACACGTCGCCATGGAGAACCGGTTGTTTCCGATGCGCGAGTTGTTGGGCTACATGTTGCTCGAACTGAAGCAACCGAAGGCAGCCCTGAATGAATTTGAAAGTTCGCTGAAGGTGAATCCAAACCGCCTTCGCGGCTTATACGGCGCAGCCAAGGCTTCAGAAATGCTTGGCGACCGCGAGACGGCACGGCAATGGTGCGAGAAGCTCAGTACTCTGACTCGTGCCGCCGATTCTGGCAGACCTGAACTTCAAGAAGCCAAAATGTTACTGAGCAAACAATGAAGTAAGACAATGCGGTACAATCGCGGTTTCTCTGTCGCCTGAATTCTGTCAGCCCCTTGATTAAGCGAACCAACGGTAAACCATGAAATAAATCACCACCCCGGTCACAGAAACATAAAGCCAGATGGGATACGTCCAGCGGGCGATAGCCTTGTGCCGTGAAAATGACTTGCGCAAGCCAAGCACCAGAGTCCAGGGAACCAGGACGAGCAGTGAGACTGCCAGGATTGTGTGTGAGGTAAGAATGGTGAAATAGACCAGGCGTATCCAGCCAGTGCCACGAAAGCGAATAACCCCGGCGTGGGCATGGTAATAGAGGTAACAACTCAAAAATATCGTAGAAGAAAAAAATGCAGCGATCATGCAGGCGCGGTGTGCCGCTATTTTGCCGCGCTGAATCAACGAATGCCCCACCAGGAGCAGAGCGCCGCTAAGGCCGTTCAACGTCGCATTCACGACAGGAAAGATTTCGTAGGTCATTGCGAGTCACCCTCAATGGCATTGCGTAAGGCGGAGAGCACAGTTGCCTGCGAGAGTACGGATGGGGTCGCCGGGTTCATGCTAGGAGTGGAGAGCGGCGGTAATCATCATCAGGGCAAACAACAGCGGCAGGTAAATCACCGATGCCTGCAACAGTTGTCGCGCCGGCTTCTTTGATTCAGGGGCTGAAGGAGGTAGCTTTAAACGCCACAGCCGCAGGCCAACCCAGAAAAAAGCGATAGAGAGCACGATGGCACCTGCAAAATAAATGCTTCCCGTCATGCCCAGAATCACAGGCGCAATGCTCACCGGGATCAGAGAAACGGAATACAGCAGGATTTCGCGGGTCGTCGAGCGCCCGTCTTTTTGTACAACCGGCAGCATACGGATGCCGCCGCTTTCGTAGTCTTCCGCGTACATCCAGGCAATGGCCAGGAAGTGCGGGAACTGCCACAGCAGCACAATGGCGAAGAGCGCCAGCCCTTCCCATTCCAGCGCGCCGCGTGCGGCGGTCCATCCCAGCAACGGCGGCATGGCTCCGGGAAATGCGCCGATAAATGTACATATGCTGGTGATCTGTTTGAGCGGAGTGTAAAAGAGCAAATAAGCGGCAGCGGTAGCGAAAGCCAGATATCCCGTCAGTATGTTGGTAGTGAGCCCAAGATAGATTGAGCCCCCGGCCAGCAGCGCGAATCCGAACAGTTCAGCATGCAAAGTTTCCATGCGGCCTGAAGGCAGGGGACGCCGCTCAGTACGCCGCATACGTGCGTCGGTCTCTCGCTCCATCACCTGATTCAACGTGGCTGCACCGCCGGCAACAATCCCGATGCCCAGCAGCGTGTGCAGCAGAGTCCAGGAGAATGATGAGGCCCCCGATTTCATCGCTCCCATGAAGTATCCGCACCACGCGGTTGCCACCACCAAACTGGTGACACGCAGCTTCATAAGCTCGGCGTAATTTGAGAGCAGGGAACTCTTGCCGGCAATTGCCTGCGTGGCGGCTTCCTGCGTGGCAATAGGCTGACTTGTTGCGCTCATGCCGCGGCCTCTTTGTGGGAAATCGTGGCTTCCGTTGCCGACGCGGGGAAGTACCTGCGCGTGCGAGCTGTCAAAACAAAAGTTGAGGCCAACAGCAACGCGCCCACTCCCACATGTGCCACCGTCGTTGCGATCATACCGGGCAGGGGTTGGGGGGCATCTGCATCTTTGATTCGTGTGTAGTATGCCGCCAAGCCCAGGGCGATTTGCAGCATAAGCAGGCCATGCACCAGGCGAGCCGGAGTTTTGAGTTGCGCGATGGTTCGACCTTCGATCATGCCGCGTACCGAGGTCCAGATCAGGATTCCGGTTACAACAACCGCATTCAAGATATGCGGCAAGATGGACATCCCTGAGTGGCGAAAAGCTCCGCCAAAAAACAGTTGCAGATAGAGTGCAAGCAGCGACAGCAAGGTCAGAGTTGAAAGGCTGATGCGGCCAGGATCGATTGTGGGTGCAGTTGTGTCTTCAATCCAACTCCGGCTGGTGAACAATGCCATCAGCACCACCAGGCAGAAAAATGTTTGCGCGACGGCCGCGTGAGCGGTGGAAACATACCAGGGCAGAAACATCTTGACTGTAATTCCACCCAGAATGCCTTGCACAATCACCAGCACCAGCGCCGTCCAGCCCAGCTTACGCATCCAGGAGCGCTTTTCGATGAATTGAACGAGTACGGCTGCAAAGATGGTCAGCAGCCCAACGAATTCAGCCAGCATGCGGTGGCTGTGTTCATACTTGATGCCTCCCACCATGGGCGGAATTTTGAAGAGGTGTCCAAAAGAAGTTGGCCAATCCGGAACAGCGAGCCCTGCCTGGTTGCTGGTGACCAAAGCCCCGGCAATCAGTAAAAGAAAAGTAACACTGGCTAAAAAGACCAGAAAACGATGAAGTCCGCGATTATAAAGTGCTGCCGAAGACAGAAAAAACTCCTCAGGTGGAACTGATTATTGTAACAAAGCGCTTCCCTGCGATTGAAGCATGTGGGCAAGGGCGCCCCGCGGCTCGCTGGGGCAGGCCCACACGACAGCCGGCGAGGACACCGGCCTTACTTTTATTGCTTAAATGCAAAGTTGGCAGCTTGGTTTTGTTTGGCCGCGACCGTGACCTTCATCTCCTGGGTTCCCAGCTTTTCGTGCACGGCAGCAATTGTGTATGTGCCCGGAGGCAGCCCTTGAATGCTGAAGTTGCCGTTGCCGTCGCTGACCGCAAAAAACGGGTTGCTGACCACGTTCACATACATCTTCATCCACGGATGCTGGTTGCAGGTGATGGGCAGCAGCAGTTCTGGGTTTGCGAATGTCCGCTCCTTGGGCTCGCTCTTGGGCATCTGGCTCTCATTCCACTGCGGATTATTTTGTGGAACTGGATGCACGTTGTGCATGGTGTTGTCGCTGTTGAGAATTTTCAAAGTTTGTCCCGCGACCAGGCCGAGCACGTGCGGAGTATAGCGGCATCCTACCTGATCGAGGATTGCCGGTTGCGTGGGCTTGGGAACGGCATAACCTTCAAGCCCCTCTTTCACATAGACGAATACGTTTTCCAGCTTGTCCTTATTGACGATTACGGCCTCGGCCAGATTGGGACCTTTGGCGGCCAGCGCGCAGCCTGCGTCCATGCCCATATCAATGGTGGCGCGCGGCGGCGGAGTGCCGGTGAAAGTTATGGTTCCTGAAATACTCCCTGTTGTCGACGCATCTATTGGCGTGCCTGTCGACGCTTGAGCGGGCGCGGAACGGCTCTGGTCATTGGGAGGAGCAGAGTTTTGATTGCATCCCGCGAAAAAAATGAACAAAAGAGAAAGAAGACAGATAAAAAGTAATTTTTGAAAACGTTGACTATTCATAAGACCGTAATCAAACCTGCAATCTTAAGACATCGCTGCAATCACCGCGTCGGCAAACTCACTGGTCGAGGCGGTTCCGCCCATATCGCGGGTGAGCTTCTCTTTGTTCTGGTACACATGCTCCAGCGCGGCCTGGACCTTTTCGGCGGCGTCGGTCTCTCGAATATGGCGAAGCATCAGAACGGCTGATTGCAGCAGCGCAGTGGGGTTAGCAATGTTCTTGCCGGCGATGTCTAGCGCTGAACCATGCACGGCTTCGAAGATGGCGCACTCATGTCCTAAGTTGGCCCCCGGAACCAGCCCCAGTCCGCCGACAAAAGCGGCGCACAGGTCAGAGACGATGTCTCCATAAAGATTTTCCAGCAGCAGCACGTCATACTGGTAAGGATTCATCACCAGTTGCATGCAGGTGTTATCCACAATGTGCTCGCCGTATGTAATCTCCGGATATTCTTTGGCTACGTTACGGGCGCAGCGCAGAAAAAGACCGTCGCTCAGCTTCATGATGTTGGCTTTGTGAATGGCAAAGATTTTCTTACGCTTTTCGCGGCGGGCGTAGTCAAAGGCAAACCGCGCAATGCGCGTTGAAGCCTTTTCCGTAATGATCTTGAGTGATTCCACCACGCCGGGCACGACCTCGTGTTCAATTCCCGAGTACAGACCTTCGGTATTCTCGCGGACAATAATCAAATCCACCCCCGGGTAGCGCGTTGGCACGCCAGGCAGATTGCGGATTGGCCGGAAGTTACAGAACAGCTCAAACTTCTTGCGTAACGCGACGTTGATGCTTGGGAATCCTTCGCCCACGGGTGTTGTTACCGGCCCTTTGAGTCCCACGCGATTGCGTTCGATGGAAGCCAGCAATTCCTGGGGAAGGTATTCCTTGTATTTCTCGTAGGCACCGGCGCCAGCGGCATAGCTTTCCCACTGGAATTTAACGCCCGTGGCCTCCAGAATGCGGACCACCGCGTTGGTTACCTCGGGACCGATTCCGTCGCCGGGAATGAGAGTAATTGTATGCATGATTAGAATTTGCAATTAATAGTGATCAACAAAGCCTGTCTCAAAAACTTTATGCCTTTGCCCCCGGTTTTGTCTTGACCGGTAAGGGGGCGGGGACGGAGGTTTCCTTGGTTTTGAGCAGATCTTTGAGTTCGTCCATGAATTCTTTTACATCTTTAAAGTCTGAATACACAGAAGCAAAGCGCACATAGGCCACCTTGTCGTGTTTCTTCAGGCGATTCATGATCAGCTCGCCCACCTCGCTGGTTTTGCGTTCGCGCTCCTGGGAGTCAATCACAAAAGCCTCAGCCTCGTTCACAATCTGCTCCAGCTTGCCCATGGAAATAGGGCGCTTCTCGCAGGCGCGCAGAAGGCCGTTCAAAACTTTCTGCCGGTCGAACTTTTCACGGCGTCCATCTTTCTTGATCACCATGTAGGGGATTTCATCAATGCGCTCGTAAGTGGTGAAGCGCTTCTCACACTTGAGGCACTCGCGGCGGCGGCGGATAGACTCGCCTTCCTTGCTCTCGCGCGAGTCCACAACCTTGTCATTTATAAATCCACAGAATGGGCATTTCATGGTGAGGGAAACGAAGTTTTATTGTAAATCATAGAGTGTGGAATGCTGGCCCATCAGTGCACCAGGCTCTCCTCTGTCTGCTGGCTTTCCTTCGTGAGCTGGCTGAAGGAAACTTTCTCGAGATGAGCGTAAATCAATCCCATTGGAATAACCGACATGAATGTTGACAGCCAAAGTAGGATGCCGCAGTTTACAGCCATTTCAGCGGGGATCTGAAAAAAATACGTCAATGCAGCAATAGTCATGAACTGCGAGCCGCCGCCGACCATCGGCAATTGCAGTACGCCCCCGGCTATGCTGAAGCCCATGAGTATGACCGCGTGCGTCCAGGTCAGGGCGTTGAGTGGTGCAGGATAAGCGTGCGTAATCAGCAGATACGAAAACGAAACCAGGATCCAGATGGTCAAAGAGAGAGCCGCGCTCGCAAAGAAGGAGGGTGCGTCATGAAGGGTGTGCAGTCCTTCCCCGAAGGCCACAACTCTGCTTGCCAGCCGCTCTCCGAGAGAAGGGAAGCGATGGAAGGCGCTTTTTATCCATTGAGCAATGAGCGCGTTGAAGCGGCGTACCAGGTACGCAACCAAGATGCCGCCCAGCACGAACACGACCAGCGCAATCCCAATTTTCGGCAATTGCTGGTAGTGTTCAAGATGCTTGACCGACCGGGAAGAAAACAACGCAAACGACGTCAGCACGGCTACAGCTCCCATGTCGAAGATGCGCTCCACGCTCCAAACCGCCATCTGGGAAGAGAAGCTCAGCTTCAATTTGCGGGCGACCAGGTAAGGACGTATTAACTCTCCCAGGCGTCCCAGCAGTGCCAGTCCGGTGAATCCGATGAACTGGGTGCCAATCAGGGTATGGGCCTCGACCTTGCACACCGGCCGCAGAAAAATCGCCCAGCGCCAGGCGCGCAGCGCATCGGCCAGGTAGATCATTGCGATGCCGGCCACCACCATGCCCCACCGGACCTGGTTTGTCTGCGCAACGAATTTGCCCCAGTCAAACTTTCGCCAATGTTGTACCTGTAAATAGACCAGGAACGCCAGGACGGCAGCGACCACGACCAGGAATAGAGCCTGTTTTTTCTTCATGTGAGGAAGAGGAATCTAAGCTCCTAATCTGGAGCGGCCTGTGCCTCCGCAGTCGTGGAGTGATCTGCGGTAGCGGCAGGATGACTGGTCTTCTCTTTTGCAGTGCGGCGCGTAGCAGGACGCGCGGCTGCAAACTGGGCCAGTTTCTTGCGATTGAAGTCCGATATTATGCGCGAAACATACGCATAGGTCTCATGGTAAGGGGGCACGCCTTTATATCTTTCCACACGCTCGGGACCGGCATTATAGGCGGCCAACGCCTTAACCAGATCGTTGTTAAATCGTGCCAGCATTTCATGAAGGTACTGCGTGCCACCATCCACGTTGGCGGCTGGATCCATAGAGTTGGCAACTCCCAGCTTGGAGGCAGTTGCCGGCATAAGCTGCATTAAACCCTGAGCCCCCTTGCGCGAGACCGCTTTGGGATTGAAGCCACTCTCGGCGCGGATCACACTCTGGATCAAATCCGGATCAACCCCGTGTTTCACGCCGGCTGCATTCGCGAAGTCCTGGATGCTCGTGCCCTGAGTCGCTATGCCTTGTGCGGGTGCCGGCTGCTGCTCGGCAGCCTGCGGCGGCGCTGAGTCATCGTGTTCAATGGAAGCAATCTGTTCGCTGGGTATATCAATGTAACCCGATTGTGGGCTGGCATCGAGGTAGAGACGGGTCATAGTACCCACGGTTTCACGGCGTTCGTGCCGAATGGAAAAGCCATTCTGCAAAACGGCGAGGTCGGCAGCAAACGCCGGCAAGGCCAGAAGCACGAAAACACTCGCAACGAATTTTCTCTGCAGCTTCAATTCAATATGGTCTCAACCACGGCGGCCACGCCGCATTGGTCATTGGATAGTGTAACCTGCCACCCGTTCTGCTTCAGCTCCGAGCACGCATTCTCCATGATAACGGCATGTCCGGCGAATTCAAGCATTTCCACATCATTATAGTTATCACCAATGGCCATGACCTGTTCGGGGGCCAATCCTTTGGATGCCGTCCAGCGCTTCAGGGCATGTCCTTTGGAGCAGTCGCGGTTGAGGACATCGAGAATGCACAGGTCGCGGGCATCGTATTGCGTCTTCAAAACCGTGGTTTGCGCCTGTATGGCAGGATCGGCAAGCATGGCCTCTGCCTGGCGCATCAGCACGATTGGTCCACAGAACATGGCTTGCACCGGGTCTGTGACCAGGGCGTCCTCAATCGGCTGGACGATTTGAATGTATTCCATGTTTTTCTCCAGCCAGAGACGGATGCTGCGCGTCATCTCTTGCAGCGCTTCCACCACGATTGCCCCCTTGGCGTCGACGTCAAATGTCAACACCAGTTGCCCGCGAAATGAATTCATGTGCGCGATCAGAGCACGCGCCGAGGCGGCGGGCAGCAAGTCGCGATGAAAAAGCTCACCCTGGGTGGAACGCGTTACCGCACCATTGGAGCTGATGACCCAGTGCTCGAATCCCAGCAGCGCTGCCACGGACATCGCATAGCGATGCCGGCGTCCGGTAACCAGCACAACCTCAACCCCCGACTCATGCGCGTGCCGTAAGGCCTGTAGATTAGCGGGTGGCATTTGGTGCTTGGAATCGAGAAGTGTGCCATCAATATCAATGGCAAGCAGCCTGATGTGTGGGTTCACTATGTCTCATTTTACACCTGCTCGAATCTGACAGCTTGGAGCTGAGAGCTTGGAGCTGGTCTTTTATGCTATATTCCCATGCGTTCCCCGCATGTCCTTCTTACCGCTTACTCTGATCCTGCAGGCTTTGGCCATCCTTCACTTCATCAAGCGAAGGCCCGATTTCTATTGGCTTTTCATCATCATCTTCCTGGGGCCCCTGGGTGCGGTGGTGTACCTGGCAGTTGAAGCCTTGCCCGATCTGCAACTCAACCATTCCTTCCAGTGGGTGCAGCGGCGCAAACGGCAGAAGCAGTTGGAAACCGCGGTTCTGGATAACCCTTCTGCCGGCAACTATGAGGAATTGGGCGAAATCTACAGCGAGCAGAAAGACTACGCTCGCGCCCGCGAGTGCTTTGATAAAGCCATCACCCCGCGCAGCAATATGCCCAGTCCGTTTTATGGGCGGGCGCAATGCGAATTGCAGTTGGGGGATTACCCTGCAGCCGTGGCGGATCTGGAGCGTGTACTCGCCTTCGACCGCAAATACGACTATTCCCGCGCACCCGGCCTGCTGGCCCACGCCTACGCGCAACTGGGAGAGAGGGAAAAAGCCGAACGCCTGTTTAATGAAGTGATCGAAGGCTCAACTCTCTCCGAGACGCAATACAACTATGCAACATTCCTGAAACAGCAAGGCAAGACCGGGGAAGCCAGAGAGATGGTCCGCAAAATCCTGAATAAGAAAGCCACGTTGCCCGGCTATTTGAAGCGCCGTGAGCGTCCCTGGTTTCGCCGCGCCGAAGCCTTACTCAAGCAGCTTCCGGCCTCTTGATGTCACGCGTTGTTCCGGCGTAATCACACAACTGCTTGTCCTTTGTGGTTAAATTTCTTCATGTCTAAAATCACTTTTTTCGAATGCTCAAAATGTGGTGAAAAGATACCGGCGGAAAAGCCCGCGACCGTGTGCCCAAAAGACGGCGGTGTGCTCTATGCCCGCTACGATCTGGCTGCGATCAAAAAGACCTTTACTCCTGCCGCTCTCGTCGGACGCAGATGCGACCTCTGGCGCTACGCTGAGGTCTTGCCTGACGCCGAGCCGGTGAGCCTCGGTGAAGGCTTAACCCCCATGATTCCAAGCCGGGAATACAAAAATGCTTATGTAAAAGATGAAGGACTAAACCCCACGGGCAGCTTCAAAGCCCGCGGTTTGTGCGTGGCCATTACCATGGCCAAGGCCTATGGCATCAAGAAGGTTGCGGTTCCATCCGCAGGTAATGCAGCCAGCGCGTTGGCAGCTTATGCGGCTGCTGCTGGCATCGAAGCCCACATCTTCATGCCCAAAGATGTCCCCCGCGCTAACCTGGTCGAGTGCCTGGCCTATGGCGCCAAGGTCACGCTCGTTGATGGACTCATCAGCGACTGCGCCCGCATCGTAGGCGAGCGCAAGCAGGCCGAAGGGTGGTTTGATATCTCGACCCTGAAAGAGCCCTTCCGCGTCGAAGGCAAAAAGACCATGGGATACGAAGTTGCCGAACAGCTCGGATGGAAGCTGCCTGATGCCATCATCTATCCGACCGGCGGGGGCGTGGGTCTGATTGGCATGTGGAAGGCCTTTGAAGAGATGGAATCGCTGGGCTGGATTGGAGCTAAACGGCCGAAGATGATTGTTGTGCAATCAAGCGGTTGTGCGCCTGTTTCTAAAGCATTCGATGAGCATAAGCACACAGCCGAGGCCTGGCCCCAGGCCCATACCCTGGCAGCCGGACTGCGTGTACCTAAGCCTTACGGCGACTACATCATTCTGGACATCCTGGAAAAGTCGAAGGGAACAGCGATCGCAGTCAGCGACGACGAGATTCTGGCCGCAGTCCAGCACTGGGCGCAAACCGAAGGCATCTTTGCTGCTCCGGAAGGGGCCGCTTCTTTGGTCGCCTATCAGAAATTGCGCGCCAGGAACTTCCTTATGGAAAATGACGTCACAGTGCTCTTTAATACTGGTTCTGGAATTAAGTATGTGGATGTCATTGCCGCTGTCCAGGAAGAGGCCCAGAAATCGGCTGCGCCGCAGCCCGCAGCCCGCAACATCGGCGGAATTATTGGGCCGTACTAGAGCTACGCTTTACTCTTTGGTAAATTCTCTGCTTCTGGGTTTCCACGTCAGGGCGCCTCACTTGCTGCAAGTGACCAGAACACTACGAAACACGCATGATCGCCTTGTATTTACTGGGGAAGGTCATTGTTATGGGCGGGCACTTGCTGGTGGTCCACGGTGTTTACTGGATAGATATCATCCGCGTATTGCTTTTGCGAAGTTTTCAAAGAACAGTTGGGGCTTTTATCCAAGGGCTCCGCAGCCAAAACAAGACTGCTGTGCCCTCGCGCTATGCTCGCGCTGTCCGGCGCTCGCTTCGCGCACAGCTTTTCACATAAGGGCTCCGCAGCCAAAACAAGGCTGCTACGCCCTCGCGCTACGCTCGCGCTATCCGGCGCTCGCTTCGCGCTCACCCGGGCACAAAGCCCGGCATCCTGGGATGCCAGATACACTTCCGGAAACGATGGTAATCCACGTTTCTTCAGAAAGAAAGGTTTTGATACCACAATAGGACCACCATTCAGGCTCAAGAGCTGCACCCTTTTTAAGGGTCACTGTATCCGCGGGCAGGCGCCGCCTTCTGCCTGTAAAGCCATGCCCTTCGGGAAAAACTCAGTCGTCCCCTGCGGGGACTTGGAATTGCTCAGCTACCCTTACCCGCCGTTGAAACGGCGGGCTATTTTCATCCGTCCCGCTGAACGCGGGACTGGTCTATAGCTTGTGCCAAATTGTTTTCCACAAAAGATTTTTCCGCAACCTGTGAAAGCTGTGTTCTTCCACGGTAGTGGATACGTAATTGTAGAAGCGCTATACGCTCAGGAGTTACTTCTCATCCAGCAGTCGCTTGGTTTCCAGCAAAACGTTTCCGGTAATCTCCAGGCTGCGTGGACTGAGTTTATCCAAGGTGTCTTGCGGAGTGTGCCAAAAGACGTTGTTGTAGCCGTAGCTGAAGTCAATCAAGTCGGCTACGGGCACGCCATTCTTGGCAAAGGGGATGTGGTCATCATCAATGCCGATGGTACGCGCAAAAAAATACGACTGCAGGCCGAGATTGGTGGAGGCTTGGAATACCAGGTCTTCCAGCCACGGGGTAGAGCTCTCATCCCGGTCAATATCGAGGTCTTTGTCGCCAATCATATCGGCCAGCAGGAAAGCTTTGATTTTCTTGTTGGTCCCATCCGCCTGCCATTTTTCTGCCAGATGACGGCTGCCGTAAACGCTGTCGGTGTCGGTCCATTCCTTGACCGCTTCTTCGCCGTCCAGACAAACCAGCCACACGCTGTAACCCGGCAGTTTGCCTTTGCTGTGAAGTTCATTGCCTAGCTCTAAAAGGAGTCCGGTACTGGAACCGCCATCGTTGGCTCCGACAAAATTCTTTAGGGGCAGGACGGTATCGTAATGGGAAGCGATTACAACCACGCCATCGCGGCTGCCGGGATATTCTGCGATGAAGTTCCGTATGGGAAAAGCTCCGGCAGGGGTCTGTGCCGTAAAAACGTCTTCTTGTACGTTGGCTGCAGTTTTCTTCAACTGCAATCGCAGATAAGCTTCCAGGCGGGCGTGTGCCGGGCTGCCGATAGGCCGCGGCCCCATGTTCACGATCTCGCGGGTATATTGCATGGCCCGCGCGGCGTTGATGCGGGGAGCGGCAACGTGTGCAACCGTGCTCGGAGGAGCTTGCATTTGCGCTATCGGCTTTTCTGGCGCAACATTCTGTGCGACGGTTTGCGGAGCAGCATCCTGTGGGGTGGAGGTAGATGTCTGTGGACTGGCAGTGCCGTCTTTCGGCGCGGAAGAAGATTGTGCGCAGGCACTGCATAACATCGCCACGCCCAGGCCCAAAGCCAACGCAAAGTTATTGAGTCTCATGTCTCTGCGCTCGCGCTTTTCGCTGCTTGGGATGCACCAGCCAGGCCACGCCAATGCTCAGGATATAGAGCACGACCATCGGCGCGGCAAAGATACACATATTCATGACATCGGACGTGGGCGTAAGTATGGCGGCAATAATAAAAATGACCAGGATGGCGTAGCGCAGGTTGCGCCACAGCCATCCCGGGCTCACGATTCCCATCAGTGACAGGAAAAAGACCAGGATAGGCATCTCAAAGACCAACCCCAATCCCAAAATAATGGTCAAGAACAAACTGCTGTACTCGGTGACGGTAATCATAGGCGTGAACTGCTTCCCAAAATCAATGAGAAAGTTAAGCGCCTGCGGAAAAGCCACCTTGTAGCCAAACAACCCACCGCACAGAAAGAGCGTAACCGTAGACAACATGAAGGGCAGAATGTAGCGCTTCTCGCGACGGTAGAGTCCAGGGGAGATGAACAGCCACACTTGATAGAGCACAAAGGGAGATGAGACAAAGATTCCCGCCACCAGCGCGACCTTCACGTAAAGGTTGAAAGCCTCGGTTGGGCTGGTGACCACCAGCCTCGGCTCCATATGGTTCTTTTCCAGCGCCTGCAGGATCGGTTTCTGCACGTAAGCGTAGATGGCGTCGTGGTAGCCCCAGCAAACGGAGAAGCCTGCTGCAACCCACCCCACCGCCCAGAGGATCCGGCGGCGCAGCTCTTCCAGGTGCTCAATCAGAGACATGGATTTCATATGCTCCATGCGGGAAGGAGCAGGAGCGGAATTCTCTTCCAAAATTTCAGGCATGAGTTTCCTGCGAGGCGCCGGCGCCGTTGACAGCCGGCTCTGAGCTGATCTCGCCGGTTGAGGTCACGGTGCCGGTAGGAGCCTGGGTAGGAGCTTGAATGGTATTGATGCTCTCTGCCGGCAGTATTTTACTTTTCTCTTCTTCTTCCAGGCGGCGGACTTCGTTTTCAATCTGGGAGGTGAATTCACTCTTGGCGCGCTTGAATTCAGCCATGGCTTTGCCGAGTTTCCGGCTGAGCTCGGGCAATTTGCGCGGACCCAGTAACAGCAAGGCCAGCACAAAGATGAAAAGAAGTTCGGATTCCATAAGATC
Source organism: Terriglobales bacterium (assembly GCA_035487355.1). Lineage (NCBI taxonomy): Bacteria > Pseudomonadati > Acidobacteriota > Terriglobia > Terriglobales > Terriglobales bacterium. The sequence goes on from DATHMF010000065.1 coordinate 18,028, forward strand.
TCTAAGGGTTAATAATATCAGTTACCAACCCCGAATCCATTCAAGTTATGTGCAGTCTAGGTGTTATTGTTGGCAATTCCGGGATTGGTGTATCCACGCGGCGCCGTGCTGAAAGTCATGCCCTGACACAGGCGCCAGTGGGGAAAGAAGTGCAGGAAGAGTTCAGGAGCTTGAGAGGAGAGCTTAAGAAATATGCCAGAATTTTCGGCACAAAAGGGATTCCTCCGCTCCGCGTTCGGAATGACACGAAACCGAATTTTTTCGGCAAGGTCTAAACTCTTGCCCTGATACAAAACATAAAGATTGTTGAGCAGCGCTGCCAAACTTGATGACACTTTCCCCAAAGGAGCGTCAAAAACAAGGGCAAACTCGCAAAAAATTGCAAAATTCCCATGGTATACTGGTTAAAATTCCCGGATTATCGGTAAATTTCTAAAGTTCCGGTAGTCGTACAGGAAATCAATGATGGCTGGTAGTTCTAGACGCTCTTTCCGCTCACTCTTCTTAATTTCACTGGTGGTTTTAACCTGCGGTTTTCTTGGGGTTGTTTTTGGCCAGAAGCTCGGCATGGACTCTGACTCGTCGAGCCCCGCAGACCTGAACGACAGTTTACGCAACTTCTCTCAGGTATACACTGTGGTGGAACAGAACTACGCTGACCAGGTAGATCCGGAGAAAGCCATTTATAACGGCGCCATTCCGGGAATGCTGAGGGTGCTCGACCCGCACTCCAATTTCTTTGATCCGAAATCCTACTCTTTGTTGCGCGAGGAGCAGCGCGGTAAATACTACGGCGTGGGCATGCAGGTTGGTCCGCGGAACAATAAAGTTATTGTGATTGCGCCCTTTGTGGGCACTCCCGCTTATCGCGCCGGCATACGGCCGGGCGATGTAATTATTGCGGTGGATGGCAAGCTGACCGACAACATGACCACCAGCGATGTCGCTGATTTGCTCAAAGGGCCCAAGGGGACGCAGGTCAAGATCACCGTTTTGCGTGAAGGCACCGACAAGCCGCTGGAGTTCAATGTCATCCGTGATGAAATTCCTCGCTACAGCGTAGACCTGCATTTCATCATTCGTCCTGGCATTGGCTACATGCACGTCTCCGGATTCCAGGAGACCACCGAGCGCGAAGTCAGCGACGCCCTCGACGAGTTCGGGGACATCAAAGGACTGATTTTAGATCTCCGGCAGAATCCCGGAGGATTGCTGAGCGAAGGGGTCGGCGTCGCCGACAAGTTCTTGCGCAAAGGACAAATCATTGTTTCCCATCATGGCCGCTCCTCACCCGAGAAAATTTATCGCGCCGCGCATGGTAACGGAGGCAAGGAATATCCGCTGGTGGTGCTGGTAAATCGCGGTACGGCTTCAGCGGCTGAGATTGTTTCGGGAGCAATTCAAGACCACGATCGTGGCCTGATTGTAGGTGAAACCACCTTCGGCAAGGGCCTGGTGCAGACGGTTTATCCGCTTTCGGAGAACACTGGATTGGCCCTGACCACTGCCAAGTATTACACGCCCAGCGGACGCCTGATCCAGCGCGACTACAACGGGGTTTCGCTCTACGACTACTACTACAATACCGATAAAGAAGGTAACGCGAACACCGCGAATAAGGAAGTGAAGCTCACCGATAGCGGACGCACAGTTTACGGCGGTGGCGGCATCACTCCCGACGTCAAGGTCGAGACTCCCAAGACAAACTCATTTCAGGACACATTGCTGCAGCACTACGCCTTCTTTAATTTCGCCAAGCATTACCTGATCAGCAAGCATATAACCCAGGATTTCCAGGTGGATGACAATGTCATGCAGGAGTTCCGCCGCTTCCTCGACGATCAGAAGATAACCTTCAGCGAGGCGGATATTGTGAATGCGCAGGAGTGGGTGAAGACGAACATTAAGAGTGAGCTGTTCATCTCCGAATTCGGCCAGCAGAAAGGGCTGCAGGTGCATGCCGAGGATGATCCTGAAGTGCTGAAGGCGCTGGATCTGTTGCCCAAAGCCAAAGAACTGGCGGAGAACGCCCGTAAAATTATTGCGGACCGCAACACTGCCCGCCCTGAAACGCAATAATTTGCTTTCGAGCTATTAGAACTAAGGCCCGCTACGGCGGGCCTTAGTTTTTTTGACGTTAGTTGTGTCTTTCGCGATTGACGCAAAAATGACTATTCACCGGTTCGAGAAGCGCCGGGATAGCCAAGATCCGAGCAAAAGGAAGTATGTGGGTGACTGCGGAGCGTCGTTGCGATTTGTATCAGCGTCCACTTGCATGGTCTCTTTCACGGGAAACATCAGTTCGTGGTTTGCGTCAGCAATAATCGCAATCTCAATGTTGTGTCGCTGACCGCTCAACGCCTTTAGCCGCTGCATGGACTGGGCGACGGGAACCCATGGATCAGAACCGCCATAGAGAAAGAGCAGCGGAACCTTAACCTTCAGAACAGCCGCCACCGGGTCATCATCCATCTTCCTGCGAATCGCCGGATCATTCGAGAGCTGAGACACTTTGGGCAAGTAAGTAAGATCAAACCAGGGTTTGGATTGTGCCTTGGTTAGAGCATCGATTGCTAACGCACGCGGGTTTGTGCCCCGTAGATAACCGGTCCACGCCTTTCGCGTATCAAGCATTTCTCGAACGTCGTCCTGCGAAAAACCACGAACCGTGAGCAAGTTGCTCGTCGCGAATTGCATCTGTTCATCGGCGGTGACGAGCGGCGCGGAGACGGAAATCGCAAAGGCTGCGTCCGGGCTGCGTCCCGCCGCCAGCACGGCGAGCCAACCACCCTGACTCAATCCCCAAAAACCGATCCTGGCCGGATCAATGCGGGAAAGCTTAGCCAATGCGTGCTGCCCGGCGATGGCGTCGTCGGCCAATGTTTCATAATCAACACCATGAAGGCTCCCGGAAGATTGACCACTGCCACGGCGATCGTAGATGAGCACCGCAAACCCCAGCGCAGGCAACCCTTCCCGCAGATGACGGTAAAGAGCTGATTCTCTGGTGGCTGCTCCTGCGTGGTGCAAGACTACAACAGCAGGCAGGTGATCTCCAATGCTCGGAAGATAGACTGTCCCGACTAGATCTGCACCAGCGTTGGCGAAGTGAATTTCTTGCGAAATAACTGTGGGAGTTCCTGCTACGTGCCAGGGATTTGGGATGTTCGCGGATGAATCGAAAGACGCTGCATCAGATAGGCCAACCGTCAACAGTATTGCCATCAACGCCATTCCCAATTTCATCGACATAACCCTTTCTGGTGCATCATTTCACAAGCTGAGTTCTTCAATCGCGAGATGTCCTGCAGTTTGGACGCTTTTTACGCCATATCGTCAACGTAGTTATCCAGGTGGTCGCTCGAGTATGAACTGCTCTAAAATAGAGTGAGATGCCAGGAAGGAATCCAACTATGCGGCTCATCACAGCCTTACTGATATTGACCTTGATGGCGAGCAGCTATGGTCAGCAACAGCCTTCGCCCCAAGAGGGCAAGCCGCGCCTGCCTATAGAGTGCGATCATGCTGCTCCTCCGCGTGGGATGCATTGGGTCTGCAATGATCCCAACAATTCCTGCAATTGCCGGCTGGAGAGCGATAACCCAGGCCATCCCGGATGGGAAGATGACGGTGGGCTGCCCGTTCATAAACCGGAACCGGCCGCCGCTGGAAAAATCTCCAGCGATGACTTCTACAAGATCATGAACACTATTGCTGAGGGCCGGAGCGAAGGCAATGCCGCCAAGGCTGCGGATATGTTTGCGGAAAATGCCATTTATTCCGATCTATTGCGTGCGCGAACTTACAAGGGGCAGGCCGCGATCAAGAAATTTTTCAGCAACAACAAAAGTTCGGTCAAACCCATGAAGATGCAGTGGCACCATCTTCTCTTCAATGAACAAGACCAGGTCGGAGCAGGAGAGTTTACGTTGGAGGGTTCCCGGCATTATCACGGCATGATGATTGTTAAAGTGGAGAAGGGCAAATTATCCAACTGGCGTGAATACGACTTTGCTTCCAATCAGAGCTGGGACAAATTCACCAGTGAAAATCACTTCTAAGGGGAAGGAACCTTAGCCGCTGGGTTCTGTTGACAGCCTCAGTAATAATCGGGTTTGGGGATGGGAATTTGAGCTGCAGCAGGCAGGATAGAGCAGCCTGAAAAAACCTAGGTCCCTCCACTCCGCCGCGAAGCGCGGCTCCGGTCGGGATGACAAAAATCGGATTAGGAACAGAGCGAGACATGCTTTGGATGAAAATTGTGTGGGCAGGATGCCCACACGACAGCCGGCGAGACGCCGGCGCTACGTCAAAACTGAACCACTACTAAGATTTTTACGTGGTTGACCCGCATAAACGCCAGACCGTAAGATTCCCTCACACGAAATGTATAACGCAGGTGAGCAAGTTGGTCCTTATACCGTAGTGCAAAAGCTGGGAGCGGGAGGCATGGGAGAGGTTTACCGTGCCCGTGATACCCGCCTGCAGCGCGATGTGGCATTGAAGGTCCTGCATCCTATATTCTCCAGCGATCCTGAGCGTTTGCAACGGTTTGAGCAAGAGGCCCTTGCCACCGGGAAGTTAAACCACCCTAACATCGTAGGTATCTATGACTTCGGCGAGTACGAAAGCTCGCCCTACATGGTTTCTGAACTGCTGGAAGGGCAGACTTTGCGGCAAGCGCTGACCAACGCGCGTCTGTCTCTGCGCAAGATCCTGCAATACACCTCGCAAATTGCCCGTGGCCTGGCGGCTGCTCACGCCCAGGGAATTGTTCACCGCGACCTGAAACCGGAAAACATCTTTGTTACCAAAGATGGCATCGTAAAAATTCTCGATTTTGGCATCGCGAAGCTGGCTCCGCCAGAGGCCAGGGTAGGGGAGACCCAGGCATACCAGAGCCCCACCACGCAGCCCGGTGCAGTCATGGGAACGCCCGGCTACATGTCGCCGGAGCAGATTCGTGGCCAGCATACGGATTTCCGCTCCGACATATTTGCCTTTGGGGCGATTCTGTATGAAATGATCGCCGGCAAGCCGGCTTTTCGGGGCGACACCCCAACCGATTTGATTGCGGCTATCCTGCGCGATGATCCTCCCGAGATCGCCGCCGGCTACTCAGTTGCTCCCAGCCTCGAAGCTATTATCCGGCACTGCCTTGAAAAAAATCCCGAGGAGCGGCTGCAGTCGGCGCGCGACATTGCTTTTACGCTACAGGATTTGTTGACCGCCATTCAGACGCAGCGACGCACGCCGGCGACGGTAACTCAATTTCTGCGCTGGCCGTGGCCTCTTTACACTCTTCTGCTCATAGCCGTAGCGATCTCGCTCGGGATCGCCTGGGATAGATATTCCATGCACACGCAGAATGGAGCGCAGCAACTGATAATCGCGCCGCAAGTGAACCGTCAGGCGCCGGATTTTCAGCAGGTGACATTTCGTCGGGGGGCCGTTCATACAGCCCGATTTTCTCCTGACGGAAATTCCATCATTTATGGCGCCGCCTTGAATGGGCAGCCGCTCACCCTTTTTACCTCGCGTGTAGGAGGGGCGGAAGAGCGTCCACTGGATTTTTCGCATGCCAATATTCTTGCTGTCTCCGCCAAAGAAAACATGCTCATTGTGTTTCCCGAAAGGAACAACACTTTGGCGCAGGTCCCCTTGTCGGGCGGGACACCGCATGAGATTGAACAGGGAATTAATTATGCCGACTGGACACCCGACGAGAGCGAGCTGGCGGTAGTCCGCGAGAAAGATGGAAGGAGCCAGCTTGAATCTCCCATCGGGCATGTGCTCTATTCCACGGCTGGGCGCATCACTCATCCGCGTTTTTCGCCCGATGGCAAGTTCATTGCTTTTCTCGATCATCCCAGCCTTCTCGATGACGGTGGAGCGGTCGTAATGGTTGATCGCGACGGCAACAAGAAAACTCTTTCCGAAGATTGGTCGAGCGTCGCAGGCCTTGCCTGGTCGCCTGCCGGAAGCGAAGTGTGGTTCACGGCGGCCAAAAGCGGCATGAACCGGCGTCTTTGGGCTGCGTCGCCCGCCGGGGAGTTGCGCCAGTTGCTGGCTACGCCCGATATTCTTACCTTACAGGATGTTTCCCACGATCAGGTTTTGCTGACGCAGGAAAATGCGCAGACGGAAGTCCTGGGGCTGCTGGCGGGGAACAAAAGCGAACGAGATTTTTCGTGGCTCAACTTCTCCTCGGTGGCCGATTTGGCCCAGGATGGCAAAAAAATATTGCTCACTGAAACCGGGCAGGCCGATGGCATTCACTCGGCAGTTTATCTGCGCAACTCCGATGGGTCGCCACCTGTGCGGTTAGGAGACGGCGAGGCCCTGGCCCTTTCCCCTGATGGTCAATGGGCGGTCGCCCGCCTGCGTGGTTCTTCCGATGAATTAACTCTATTGCCGGTTGATTTGGGGCGGCAAAAAGAGATTAAAAACGACAATATCGTCGCCTACCACGGGGCCAAATGGCTGCCCGACAGCCAACAGCTTGTTTTTGCGGGAAATCAGCCAGGGCACGGCATCCAGCTTTATCTTCAGTCCATAGAAGGCGGCAAGACGCAAGCCATCACGCCCGAGGGCATTGACGCGCGCGAGAGCAGCTTCGCTGTATCGCCCGATGGCAAGAGCGTGGCCGCCAAGTACGCGCCCGACCAGAAAATTTATATCTATTCGGTGGAAGGCGGAGAGCCACAGCCTGTCAACGGCGCCATAGCGGGCGACAACGTAGTTGGATGGAGCAGCATCGGCCGCGCGCTTTATCTGCAGAATGAAAAACGCCCGGATACGATTGACCGCCTGGAAATCGTGAGCGGACGCCGCAGACAGTTGAAAGTATTAAGCCCGCCCGCTGGGGGAACAGGTTCTATCGCTTCCGTGCTTCTTACTCCAGATGCAAGGTGGTATGTCTACAACTCCGCACAAACTCGCTCCAATCTTTTTGTGGTGAAAAATTTACAATAGAGGATGAAGAGACGTGAGTTTTTTTACAAGCTCGCATCTGAGGATTGAATGACATTTAATACTATTGCCGACGACCTGCGGCGCACCGTGAACGAAGCGCAGGGTTCATTGCAATCGCTCTCAGAGCAGGAAACATCCGCACACCGGCAACCGGGAAAGTGGTCGAAGAAAGAAATCCTGGGCCACCTGATTGATTCCGCGACCAATAACCATCAGCGCTTCGTGCGTGCGGCGCTCCATGGCCCATTGATCTTCCCCGGCTATGAACAGGATGCGCTCGCCAAACTCCAGCGCTGCAATGATGTCGAGTGGGCGCTGCTGGTGCAGCTGTGGGAGAGCTATAACTTATATCTGGCGCATGTCATGGCAGGTTTGCCGGAATCTGTTGCCAATGTTCCTTGCACGATTGGCAACAATCCGACGGCTACCTTGGGATTTATTGCTGAAGATTACGTTGCCCACCTCAAGCATCACTTGAACCAGATTATCGGACAACGATTTGCGACGGCGTACGGAGTGAAGAAATAGGTTCTTTAACCGCGGAGGCGCAGAGAAAATTTTGACATTCTCTTCACCAGAGAACTAACGCGGTTTCTTTCAATTTTCAAGAGAATCCCTTGAATCTCCGTGGGCGAACAAAACATTTTCGGGGTCCTTCGGCTCGGGTACGCCGTAGCTTAGGATGACAGAATGGAAAGGCGATGAAAAGATCGCGCCGTACTTCACAAATCGAAAATCAGCCCATGCCTAATTTTCTAACATCTCTGTGCATTCGTGGTGAAACAGCCTAGCGGAACAACAAAGATGCGAAATCAGCCAGGTTACGCCGCCACAGCATCCAGACGTGCCCGCCCGGAGTTTCAATGGCGGTATGTTGCACGTCCTTGGATTTGAGCCATGCTCGCAGGCTGCGGTTGAGCGTGATCAGATGGTCATCGGTGCCACAGGCGATCCACAAAAGATGGAGCTGCTGGTTTGCTTTTGCGCCCTTTGCTTCTGAATCGAGGGAGGGAAAGTCCGCCGGAAAATCTTCGGGAATTCCGCCCGAGCTGAAGGCACCAACCCAGGAAAACTTGTCGAGGTTATTCAGGCCCGTCAGCAACGATTCCGAGCCACCCATGGAGAGTCCGGCGATGGCGCGCGCGTTGCGATCTTTCTGCACACGGTACTCGCTCTCAACTCTCGGCATGACCTCAGTGAGCAATGCCTCAGTAAACTTCTTAAAATTACGGTCCCTCAGCTCAATATTGCTCCACGTGTCCTCTCCGGGACGGACGAACTCCATAGTGCCGTAGCCCAATGGCATGACCAGGATCATCGGCCTGGCTTTGCCCTGCGCGATGAGATTGTCGAGAATTACGTTGGCCTTTCCCACCGCAGTCCATCCGCTGGCGTCGTCGCTGAACCCGTGCAGCAGGTAAAGAACCGGATAGGTTTGCTTGCCGGCCGGGTCATAACCCGGCGGAGTGTAAACGTAAAAATCACGGTAATCGCCTGCAACCGCGGACTTATAAAAAAGATGATGAATCTCTCCCTGCGGCGCACCGTTCAGCTCCCACGGCAGCGACCCTGAACCAGGAACGTGCACCATATTTTCTGTTGCGAGCAGATTCGGCTTCAGCAAAGGGTTCGACGGGTCGATAAGATGCACGCCGTCGGCAATAAACGAATAGCCGTAGTAATCGGGAGCGAGCGGGGCAGTGGTCACACTCCATACACCCTGCTCGTCTTTTTGCATAGCCACGGGCTGTGCGCCTTCTCGGGCCAATCGCACTTCCTGGGCAGCAGGGGCACGGAAGCGGAAGGTCACGCTGCTGTCGGCATGTACGTCGGGCGAAATCACTCGAGCCGGCGGTTTCACAGGAGTTGGGACCCGGTTGCCCTGCTGTGCCGCTGCAAGAGGTGCAAGCGCCAAAAAAATGAATCCATAAAATCGCAATGGAGATGAGTGAGATATCATGGTTTCCGCCTTCCACATTGAAATCCCGTTTGGTGAAAAATCCGGGAACCATTTATACTATTTCTTCATGGCAATCATCAAAGACATTGCCGGGATCGCCAAGGGGATGTCCATTACCTTCCGGGAGATGTTCAAGCCCACGGTGGTGGAAAACTACCCTGACGGCAAAGGCCCCCTGAGCGGCGCGGTCTTTCAGGAGCGCTTCCGCGGTGTGCACGTGCTGCAACGCGATGAGAACGGGCTGGAGAAGTGCGTGGCCTGCTTCCTGTGCGCGGCGGCCTGTCCTTCAAACTGCATTTATATTGAGGCAGCGGAAAATACCGCTGAAAACCGCATCAGCGGCGCCGAGCGTTACGCCAAGGTCTATAACATTGATTACAACCGCTGCATCTTTTGCGGATACTGCGTAGAGGCGTGCCCTACCGATGCCATTACCCACGGGCACGGCTTCGAAATTGCCACCTTTAATGCCACCAACCTGGTCTATCGCAAAGAGCAGATGCTGGCCCCCATGCCAGCACATCAAGGTGACAACGCAGTCTTCAATTCAGCCGAGCAGATAAGCACAAAATAAACAGGATTTCCTGTGTTTGCCAGCCGGCTGATAAGCCGGCTTTAATTTTTTAACCACAAATACGAGCAAGCCAGGAATGGGAAGTTTCCTGATTAGCCTCTATTTGTTAACTTAATACGAGTAACTTAAATGACCGATTTTCTCAAAACCGTACGCGAGCGCGTTGTGATTTACGACGGCGCAATGGGAACTTCTATCCAGAAGTACCAACTCAGTTTGGACGATTACTGGGGCAATGAAGGCTGCAGCGAAATCCTAGTGCTCAGCCGTCCTGATGTCATCAAAGAGATCCATGCCAGCTATCTGCAGGTGGGCGCCGATGTGATTGAAACTAATACTTTCGGCGGAACCCGCATTGTACTGGGCGAATACAACCTGCAAGCAGACGTAAGGAAGATCAACATTGCGGCAGTGCAATTGGCGCGCGAGGCGGCGCACGCTTTTTCCACGCCCACGCGGCCACGCTTTGTCGCTGGTTCGATTGGCCCGAGCACCAAACTGCCGTCTTTAGGACACATCAGTTACGACGATATGGCTGCTGCCTTTCTCGAGCAGGCAAGTGCGCTGATTGAAGGCGGCGTGGATGTACTGTTGGTCGAAACCTGTCAGGACATTCTACAAGCCAAGATCGCATTGGCCGCAGTTGCGGATGCCATGAAGGCGGCTGGCAAGCGTCTCCCTGTGACCGTGCAGGTCACGCTGCAAGAGAGCGGAGTCATGCTGCTGGGAACAGAGATCAGTGCTGCACTCACGGCGCTTGAGCCGTTTGATGTGGACGTGATTGGTTTAAACTGCGCCACCGGCCCGCACGAGATGAACGATGCAGTTCGCTATCTCGGCCACAACTCGACTAAACATGTTTCTGTGTTGCCGAATGCCGGGCTCCCCCACAACGAAGGCGGGCGAGCAGCGTACAAGCTTACTCCGGAAGAACTGGCTGACTATCACAAGCGCTTCATCGAAGAGTATGGCGTACGCATTGTGGGCGGATGTTGCGGCACTACGCCTGACCACATCCGGGCTGTAGTGGAAGCTTGCGCGAATTTGCAGCCCGCAGCTCGCGACGTGAAGCCGACTGCGGCGGCGTCGAGTGCTTATACTTCAATCCCGCTTGATCTTGATCCCAAGCCGCTCATCGTGGCTGAGGAGATGAACACTACCACGCGGGTCGAGCACTTCCGCAACCTGGTGCGCAGTGAAAATTACGACGAAATCCTGGCATTGGCCAAAAAGCTGGTCAACGAGGGCTCGCACATGCTCGATCTGTGCTGTGCCATCGTGGGCGAAGACGAAAAAGGATACATGTCGCACGTACTGGAAAAGATCGCCACACGCGTGCCAGCGCCGATCCTCGTGGATTCGACTGAAGCCGATGTAATTGAAGAAGGGCTGAAGCGCATTCCAGGCAAGGCGATTATCAACTCTATCAACCTGGAAGACGGCGAAAAGCGCACGTCGAAAGTTCTGCCCATGGCCAAGCGCTATGGGGCAGCGGTGATTGCCCTGACCATTGATGAGCAGGGCATGGCGCTGACGGCCGAGAAAAAAATTGCCGTCGCTAAGCGGATATATGATCTGGCGACGAACAAGTATGGCATTCATCCCAGCGATCTGATTTTCGATGCGCTGACCCTGCCGATTTCGACCGGACAGGAAGACTATCGCACGGCCGGCATCGAGACCTTGAATGCTGTGAAGGGCATTAAGCAGGAGCTGCCTGAGGTCAAGACGATCCTTGGGGTAAGCAACATCTCTTTTGGCTTGAGTGCTTATTCTCGCCGTGTCCTGAACAGCGTATTCATGCACAATGCTGTGGATTATGGCCTGGATATGGCCATTGTGAATTACAGCAAAATCTATCCGTTGTATAAGATTCCTGAAGTAGAAGTTGAACTGGCGCGCAAGCTGATCTTTCACGACACCAGCAATGGCGATCCGTTGCAGAAGTACATGGCACACTTTGCCGGAGTGCAGGGCAATACTGAAGCTGTTGAGGAAGATATCTCGCAGCTTACGGTGGAAGACCGTCTCAAACGCTGCATCATCAACGGTGAGAAGGCCCTGGGTGACGGAGCGAGCAGAATAGCGCTAGAGCAGATATTGGAAATGGCGCTGGAGAAATATTCTCCACTCGAGATCATCAACAACGTTCTGCTCGACGGCATGAAGACTGTGGGCGAGCTCTTTGGCGCCCGCAAGATGCAGTTACCGTCAGTGCTGGATTCCGCCTCAGTAATGAAGCAGGCGGTGGCCTACCTTGAGCCCAAGATGGAAAAAGTGGAAGGTGGTTCGCAGAAGGGAACTATTGTTCTGGCCACGGTGAAGGGCGATGTGCACGACATCGGCAAGAACCTGGTGGACATCATCCTGAGCAACAACGGATACCGCGTGGTGAACCTGGGCATCAAGCAGCCGGCGGATACTATCATCGCTGCCGCGCAACAACATAAGGCAGATGCCATTGGGCTGAGCGGGTTGCTGGTGAAGTCCACGCTGGAAATGAAATATGTGCTACAGGACCTGCACACCCAGAAGCTTGACTTCCCGGTCATCTGCGGCGGAGCTGCGCTCACACGCAAATATGTGGAAGATGACCTGCGCCGCGAATACAGCAATGGAGTTTTCTATGCCGATGATGCCTTTGGCGGACTGCACATCATGCAGGATCTTGTCTCCGCTAACGGAGCACGCGAAGCCCGTCTGACCGAGGGCAAGACCATCAAGAAGTTTGCCCGGGCTGTCGCTGCTTCGACGGATACCGCCGTCGAGGTTTCCACCACGCCATCAACCGTGGTGCAGCCACTCGCAGAATTGCCTAAGCCAAAATTTTATGGCGTGCACACGCGCAAAGATTTCGACCTGAAAGAAATCTTCCAATACGTCAACGAACTGGCATTGTTTAAAAACCAATGGCAGTTGAAGACCGCTTCGGCCTCCGACTATGGCCGGTTGGTGGAGGAGAAGTACCGGCCGATTTTCCTCAAACTTCAGGACGAAATCATTCGCGAAGGATGGTTTGAGCCCAAGGCGGTGTATGGTTACTTTGCCTGCCAGAGCGACGGCAACGATGTCATCCTCTACGAATCGCCGGAGGGCGAGCACGAGATCCAGCGCTTTACGTTCCCGCGCCAGCGTGAAGGACGCAAGTTGTGCATCGCTGACTTCTTTGCGTCGCGCGCTTCCGGCCGCAAAGATGTCATTGGTCTCTCCTGCGTGACCATCGGTGATCGCGCATCAGAGATCAACAAAAAGCTCTTTGAAGGCGGCGAGTTTACGCGCTATCTCTATCTCCACGGATTGAGCGTTGAAACCGCCGAAGCCCTCGCTGAGTATCTCCATAAGAAAATTCGAGAAGATCTCGGCATCGCGGGCGACGACGCGCCGCGCGTTAGCGACCTGTTCCACCAGAAATATCGCGGATCACGGTATTCGTTTGGATATCCCGCGTGTCCCAATCTGGAAGATCAGAGCAAGCTATTTGCGGTATTGCATCCTGAAGAGGCGATTAATGTGCGCCTCACTGATACCTGGCAGCTTGAGCCTGAGCAGTCAACTTCTGCCATTGTGGTGCATCATCCGCAGGCCAAGTACTTCATGATGAACTAGGGATTTCCACCCCGTAAGTGATTGTAAAGAAAAGTAAAGGTGGTATTACTTTGGTAACTGGCGTGTTAGCTAATTAGCCAATAGCATGAACTCTTGGTTTTGTGATATTTGATTGCAGCGGGGCTACTCTGAAATCAGCTAAGATGGCCCGTTGGGGGGGAAAGCTGTGCCACTTTTGGGAATCGTTTTCCGCAAGAGAAATCTTGCAAGATGCTGGACTATTGCGAGTGTGCTGGGAGTCGCAGCCATACTTTCTGGTTGCGGCACTCTCAGCAAAGAAGAAGCAAAGAGTATTCTTTTGGATTCTGATCAAGACCTTCAAAAAGGAATCTATGTGGACTTAGGGTACTTGAACGGACATTGCGGCCAGTCGCCAGCGTTACCTAAATATGCGGCGCTGGAAAAAGCGGGATTAATAAGTATCAGAGATACAGGTACCTCTACGGAGGTCCTTACTACGTCGAAGGGCGACCGGGTTTTCAAAGAGGTGGGCGCTCATGTGATGGATTCGGCCGACCTCAAATCATTGAACGGCCAGACACGCTGCAACTTTCACAGTTGGGTGGTTCCGATCGCAACCAAAGAAATGCTGGACCTCACCGTGACCCCGACTGAGAACAACGGCGCCGACGTGGTTTACAACTGGAAGTGGAGCCCGAATGCGATCGGCGATCATTTCAAGGTCGATAGCGATACGTATCGCTCCTTGAATAGGCATCAGCAAGAAACGCTAAGCGATGGAGATATTCCCCTAGATAACAGCTTTCCGCACGCTACCAAGAAGCACTTTTATCACGACGGCAACGGCTGGCACATGGGAAAGTAAACAGCAGGATTTTCGACTTCAGAAGTACGATTTACGATTTTGCTTTCTCCGCATCTCGGCCTCGTTGCCTGCTAGTACTCGGCTCAGTATTCAGAGCTGAGTGCTCATTTCTTTTTCATACTTCGAAAATCGTACCTCGTAAATCTTAAATCTCCCTACCCATTCGGGTGATGTGGTCTTTTCTATTTCACGGCATTCTTATTCCTAAGGGCGCAATGATCAAACCAAGTTTGGTGTTGCGCACCCTCAATTACATCAGGAGTTAAGAAAATGTCAGCAGTCGTTCATCAGCAATGGTCTACCGTATCTGTCGAATTGGCCGCATCCGCGGAAAAAGCCGGGAGTTCGGTGGTTTGTATTCACTCGCATCACCGGCATGCTTCGAGCGGCGTTGTGTGGCAGAAAGGCGCGATTGTCACAGCGCACCACGCATTAGGACGTGGAGAGTTCACGGTTACCGATTCCCAAGGGCGCTCATTCACAGCAGAGTTAGCAGGGCAAGACCCCACCACAGATTTGGCGGTCCTAAAAATTCCGGAAGTCGTGGAGATTCCACAAGCCAGTATCGGAGAGACGAAGGAACTAAAAGTTGGTCATTTGGTCCTTGCTTTGGGCCGGACCCGAAGAGGGAACCTGGTTGCCAGTTCGGGAATTATCTCCGGTTTAATGGGGCCGTGGCGCACATGGTGGGGTGGAGAAATTGACCAGTTCGTGCGTCCCGATCTGAATCTCTATGCTGGTTTCTCCGGAGGGCCATTGGTGGATTCCAACGAGCGAGTATTAGGAATTAACACGACGGGCTTGCGGCGCGGCGCGCCTCTCACCATTCCTTCCAGCACGGTCAGCCGCATTGCGCAGGAACTCGTGAACAAAGGACGTATTGCGCGGCCTTATCTTGGGTTGGCCATGCAGCCCGTACCTCTGCCGCAGGAGCTGAAGAACAAATTGAATCTTTCAAACAGCAACGGGGCTCTGATTATGCATGTGGAGCCTGACGGGCCGGCGGGGAAAGCCGGACTTTTGCTGGGAGACATCCTGACAGCGATGCGGAGCACTCCTATTGAGGATACTGATGACGTACAGATCCAGCTCGGAAAATCACATGTGGGGGAGTTACTCCCCATATCTGTCATACGTGGCGGTCAGCGACTCGAGGTCTCCCTTGAACTCGGCGAGCGGCCTGCGAAATAATTCGCTCCCGCAAAGTTCGCCTTCAATGCGAACCCGCACATTAGTCATTGCCGGTTCACCGGACAGGCGAACAAGGCTTGAGAAGTTGCTGCGCGGCACGCCTTCCATCGAAGTTGTTGGAGTGTTGCCGGGAGCAGCCGGCGCCAGTGCTTACATTGAGCACTGGCAGCCGGAGGCGGTCATCATTGATCTTGAACTCAATCCGAGAAATGCTGAGTCGCTGCTGGCTGCGATTGCCAGCAACTTTCCCGGTCTCGCTGTGATTGTGCTGGCTGAGAATCTCGAAGCGGCCCGCACGACACGAATGTTGCACTCCGGGGTGAGCTCGATCCTGGAACGCGACTCATCGCGAGAACAGATTGCGGCTGCCATTCAGGCCGTTACAGAAGAGCTGATTGTGCTGCAACCGCAAATTATGGATAGTCTGCTGGAAAAGAGCGCAGGCAGCGATGCCGCTGAAACAGAACCACTTCTTGAGGAACTCACACGACGAGAAGTGGAAGTTCTCGGCATGGTGGCGGCGGGATTGGCGAACCGTGAAATCGCCTCCCGTCTCGGGGTTTCCGAGCACACCATTAAGTTTCATATCAGTTCGATTTTGGGTAAGCTGGGAGCTTCAAGCCGCACGGAAGCCGTTACCTGCGGAATCAAGCGGGGGCTGATATTGTTATAAAAAATCGTGGGTAGATATCCATGCCAGACACCCTGACTGCGGTCAAGAACACCGGCTACCTTCTCGACGGGAAGTTTTGTACCGAAGGTCGCGCCGTCGAAATACGCTCTCCTTACAATCAAAAAGTTGTTGGCGTAGCCGTGTTTGCCGGCCCAAAGCAGGTTGAAGCGGCAATCGCAGCGGCAGTGCGTGGCTTTGAAGTTACGCGCAAGCTGCCTTCTTTTGAACGTCAGAAGGTATTGCGTGAAGTTGCCCAGCAGATCAGCGCTCGCCACGAAGAATTCGCCCGCAGTATTGCTCTGGAATCAGGAAAGCCAATCACAACTGCCCGCGCCGAGGTGGATCGTACAGTTTTCACCTTCACGATCGCTGCCGAGGAAGCCACACGCATTGGCGGTGAATTTCTGCCTCTCGATTTGCAAGAAGCCACCACCGGAAGATGGGGCATAGTCCGCCGTTTTCCTCTTGGTCCTATTGCAGCGATCACACCGTTTAATTTCCCTCTCAACCTGGTGGCGCATAAAGTCGCCCCCGCCATCGCCGCCGGATGCACTATGGTTTTGAAGCCGGCTCCACAGACACCGCTTACCGCGCTGCTGCTGGCCGAGGTGGTGCAAAACGCCGGATGGCCGGCGGGCGCGCTGAACGTGTTACCGCTGAGCAATGAAGATGCGGCACTCCTGGTGCACGACGACCGCTTGCAAATGCTGACTTTTACCGGCAGCTCTGCCGTAGGATGGCAACTCAAGGCACAGGCTGGGAAGAAGCGGGTAACTTTAGAGCTGGGCGGCAACGCCGGTGTGATTGTTCACTCTGATGCTGATCTGGAGCATGCCGCCGAACGCTGCGCTGCTGGGGGATTCTCCTACGCCGGCCAGAGTTGCATTGCGGTGCAGCGCATTTTTGTGCAGCAAAGCGTCTATGAAGAGTTTCTGGAAAAGTTTTTGGCGCATGTACGCAGCTTCAAAGTCGGCGATCCCATGGATGAAGCCACATTCATCGGGCCGCTGATCCGGGAGCAGGATGCAATCCGCGCGCAGCGATGGATCGAAGAAGCTGTTTCCGCAGGGGCCAAATTACTGTGCGGCGGCGGCCGCACAGGTTCTCTCATGGAAGCGACCGTGCTTACCCACACACGGCCTGAGATGCGGGTCAACTGCGAAGAGGTTTTTGCCCCGGTGAAGACGGTCGAACCCTACGGAGATTTCAGTGAGGCGCTGAACGCGATCAATGCCACGCCTTACGGTCTGCAGGCTGGCGTGTTCACGCGCGATGCGGTGCTTATCTTCCGTGCCTACGATGAGCTGCAGGTCGGGGGCGTGATCGTGGGAGATGTCCCAACCTTTCGTATTGACCATATGCCTTATGGAGGCGTAAAAGACTCGGGGCTAGGGCGAGAAGGGTTGCGCTACGCTATTGAAGAAATGAGCGAACGCAAGCTGCTGGTCATGAATCTAAAAGAGTAGAATCGTAAGGTTAGAAGGTCCCCACTATTCCGTACTGTCAAATAATGTCTTGAACAATTAAGCGCAGAATCAGGGATGTACTGAAGTTAACACTGAAGAATTCCACCAACAGCAGTCACGCTAACAGCCAAATGCACTGGCTAGAAATGGAGATATGACTATGAAAATTAGGTTTCTCCTGGTTGTATTGGTGTTGTTCATCTCGGCGGTTTCCACTGCGGCATCGGCGCAGACCCATCCCATCACACCCAAAGCTGTTCAGAATATTGAAAAGCAGGTGCGGCATCAGCTTTTGATGTTGCCCTACTTTACCGTCTTTGACAATCTCGCATATAAAGTCAATGGATATGATGTGACCTTGTTGGGGCAGGTAACCCGGCCAACCTTGCGTGATGATGCCGAAAGCGTAGTGAAGCGCATTGAAGGCGTTGGGAAGGTAGATAATCAGATCGAAGTTCTTCCGGTTTCTATCAACGATGACAATCTGCGCCGGGCCCTCTATTACGCGATCTACGACTATGCTCCTTTGCAGCGCTATGCCCTGTCACCACAAAAACCCATCCGGATTATCGTTAAGAATGGGCACGTTAACCTGGAAGGAGTGGTTGACAGTGAAATGGATAAAACCCTGGCGGGCGTGCGTGCAAACGGAGTGCCCGGGGTCTTTTCGGTCACCAACAATCTGCTGGCGCCTCCCAAAAAGGCGAAAAAGAAGAGTTGATGACTGAAAGCTGAACGGAACAAAAAATTGATTGCAAATGCCGAAACATTTCGGCTGGTCGAGCATCGCATGGGTTAGAGGCAGAATTTTCAGGTGCTTCGGCCCCTAACATTAATTTAATGTGTCCACGTGTAGTATTGAGCAGGGCTTTTTTGCAGGCTGTACCCCCAGGAGAGAGCTTTGGCCGATCAAAACCTTGACCAGTTAAGCATCAACACCATCCGCACGCTTTCCATGGATGCCGTGCAACAAGCCAATTCCGGACATCCCGGAACTCCGCTGGCCATGGCGCCCGTGGCCTATACCTTGTGGCAGCGCTTCTTGCGTTTTGATCCCGAAGACCCCATCTGGGCCAATCGCGACCGCTTTGTGCTTTCTATTGGCCACGCCTCCATGTTGCTTTATTCGTTGCTGCACTTGACCGGCGTGAAGGCAGTCAATCCGCAATATGAGACGCTGGGTGAGCTCTCGGTAACACTGGATTCAATCAAGCGCTTCCGTCAGCTCGACAGCAAATGCCCGGGACATCCCGAGTACCGCTGGACCTCCGGTGTTGAGACCACAACCGGTCCTCTGGGCCAGGGGGTTGCCACCAGTGTGGGCATGGCCATTGCCTCAAAATGGATGGCCCACTATTTCAACCGCCCCAACTTCACCATGTTCGATTACAACGTCTATGCCATGTGCGGGGATGGCGACATGATGGAAGGCATCAGCAGCGAAGCCGCTTCGCTGGCTGGCCATCTCAAGCTCTCTAACCTTTGTTGGATCTACGACAACAACAAGATCACCATCGAGGGCCACACCGAGTTGGCCTTCAGTGATGACGTAGCTACGCGCTTCATGGCTTACGGATGGAATGTGACCCGCGTGGGCGATGCCAATGATCTGGATATGCTGGAGCGCGCCCTCAAGGTTTTCCAGAACACAAATGACCGCCCGACTTTAATTATTGTGGATAGCCATATCGCCTACGGCGCGCCTAATAAACAGGACACCTCCGCCGCCCATGGCGAACCACTGGGAGAAGAAGAGATCAGGCTGACCAAGCGTAACTACGGCTGGCCGGAAGATGCCAAGTTCCTGGTGCCCGATGGCGTGCGCGAACACTTTGCACAGGGAATTGGCGCCCGCGGACATGCCGCCAGCGAAGCATGGATGAAGAAATTCGAAGATTACAAGAAGCAATATCCTGAACTGGCCGATCATCTTTATAAGATGCAGCACCGCGAATTGCCCGCAGGATGGGACAAAGGTTTGCCCGCATTTCCCCCAGACGCCAAAGGCGTTGCTGGACGCGACTCTTCAGCTAAAGTCCTCAACATTGTCGCCCAGAATGTGCCCTGGTTGATTGGAGGGTCGGCCGATTTGGCCCCTTCCACCAAAACGCGGCTGACCTTCGATGGCGCGGGAGATTTTTCTGCCACCAACTACGGCGGCCGCAATTTTCATTTTGGTATCCGGGAACATGCGATGTCGGCCATTCTTAATGGCATGTCGCTTTCCAAAATTCGGCCTTACGGTTCGGGTTTTCTTATTTTCAGCGACTATGCCCGAGGCGCAATTCGCCTGAGCGCGATTATGGAGATCCCGGTTATTTTCATCTTTACCCATGACTCCATTGGCGTGGGTGAGGACGGGCCGACGCACCAGCCGATTGAACAGCTACCTTCCTTACGCTCAGTTCCGGGATTGATCATACTGCGCCCCGGAGATGCCAATGAGACCGCTGAAGCCTGGCGTGTGATTATGCAGTTGCGCCATGAGCCGGTAGCCCTCATCTTGTCGCGGCAGGCGCTTCCTACGTTGGACCGCACAAAGTACGCATCGGCCGCAGGAGTAGCCAAAGGCGGTTATATTCTCGCCGATGCCGCCGATGGCAAACCTGACGTCCTGCTGATGGCCAGTGGGAGTGAGGTTTCACTCTGTGTTGACGCTTATGAGCAGCTTAAGAAAGAAGGCATCAAGGCGCGCGTAATCAGCCTGCCGTCGTGGGAAATCTTCGAGCAGCAGAGTGAAGAGTACCGCAAGAGCGTCATGCCACCAAGCGTTACGGCAAGAGTTTCGGTGGAGCAGGCCTCAACCTTTGGATGGGAGCGTTTCACGGGAGCTGATGGTGTGCGCTTGGGCATGAAGACCTTTGGCGCCTCGGCTCCGCTCAAAGAGTTGCTGAAAAAATTTGGCTTTACCGTTGACAACGTCGTTGCCGCTGCCAAACAACAGTTGGGTGTAGTCAGGCAGTAGCGTGTTAAAAATAAGAAAACAACTCGGGGCAACCCCCGTGAAAAGAGTAGTGTTATGAACGTCACAAACGTCGCAACCACAAACCCTCTATTGGAATTGCAGCAATATGGACAATCCATCTGGCTGGATTACATCCGGCGCAGCCTGATCACCAGCGGAGAGCTGAAGCGGCTCATCAATGAAGATGGATTGCGTGGCGTCACCTCGAATCCTTCTATCTTTGAAAAAGCCATCACCGGCAGCACCGACTACAAAGACCTGCTGGATTCTCCCGAAGCCCAGAAGCTTGATGCCAAATCGCTCTATGAGCGCCTGGCAGTCGGCGACATTCAAGCGGCGGCTGACATATTGCGGCCGGTTTACGAGCAAACGAAAAAACGCGATGGTTATGTCAGTCTGGAGGTTTCTCCTACACTGGCGCATAACACGATGGGGACTTTGCAGGAAGCCCGCCGCCTGTGGAAGACGGTGGCGCGCGACAATGTGATGATCAAAGTTCCGGCCACACCGGAAGGAATTCCGGCCATTCGCGAGCTTATCAGCGAAGGCATCAACGTCAATGTCACGCTCCTGTTTTCACAGGATGCATATGAGAAAGTAGCCAACGCATACATCGCCGGCCTGGAAGAACTTGCCCAAGAGGGAGGCGACCTGAGCAAGGTTGCGAGCGTTGCCAGCTTCTTTATCAGCAGGATTGATTCGGCGATAGATAATCTCATCAAAACACGTCTTGCCGAATCCAAAGATGCAAACCAGCAAGCGCTTCTCAAGAGTCTTGGCGGCAAAGTTGCCATCGCCAATGCCAAGCTGACCTACCAACGTTACAAAGAAATTTTCAACGGCCCGGCATGGCAGGCGCTGGCTTCTCACGGGGCGCAGACGCAGCGCGTATTGTGGGCCAGTACCAGCAGCAAGAATCCAAATTATCGCGATGTGATTTACGTGGAAGAGCTTATCGGTACCGATACTGTGGATACGGTTCCCCCGGCCACGCTCGATGCCTTCCGCGACCATGGGCGTCCGCGCCTGAGCCTTACCGAAGATCTGCCAGGCGCGAAAAATACAATGGACACCCTGGATCGAGTTGGCATCTCCATGAAAGAGGTCACCGACAAGCTTCTGGTGGAAGGGGTCCAGCTCTTTGCCGATGCCTTCGACAAATTGCTCAAGGCGGTTGACCGCAAAGAACAGAATCTCGAAGCCGCCAAGACAAATCGCCAGAGCTACAAACTGCCGCCGGAACTCGACGCCGCGGTGAAGGCCTCACTGGAAGATTGGAAGAAGAACGACAAAGTTCGCAGGCTGTGGGCACGCGACGCATCTTTGTGGACGGGCACCGATGAGAGCAATTGGTTGGGATGGCTGAGCATCACCGACGATCAGCTCGCCCACATTCAGCACCTGAAAGACATTGCGGCAGAGGTGAAGACCGCCGGCTTCACGCACGTGCTGCTGCTGGGCATGGGCGGATCGAGCCTTTGCCCTGAGGTCATGAAGCTGACCTTCGGCAAGATTGCTGGTTTTCCTGAACTGCACGTTCTTGATTCCACCGACCCGGCGCAGATCAAAGCGCGTGAAAGTGAAGTAGACCTGGGCAAGACACTTTTCATTGTCTCCAGCAAATCTGGGACGACGCTCGAACCCAATATTTATAAGCAGTATTTCTTCGAGCGCGTGAAGCA
This sequence comes from Terriglobales bacterium, assembly GCA_035487355.1. Taxonomy (NCBI): domain Bacteria; kingdom Pseudomonadati; phylum Acidobacteriota; class Terriglobia; order Terriglobales; species Terriglobales bacterium. The sequence goes on from DATHMF010000065.1 coordinate 39,946, forward strand.
GGTTGTGGGTGAAAAAGAAGCGGGGAAGCGGTTCATTGCTATTACCGATCCGGGCTCGAAGATGCAGAAAGTTGCCGAGAGCGACGGCTTTCGTCACATCTTCTTCGGCGTCCCCAGCATTGGCGGGCGCTATTCTGCGCTCTCTGATTTCGGCATGGTCCCTGCCGCCGTTATGGGCGTGGATATCCCCAAGTTGCTGGATCGCGCTGAAGGGATGGTGCACGCTTGCGCTGCCACGGTTCCTACGGAAGAAAATCCTGGAGCCGTACTCGGCAATATTCTGGGTGTGCTGGCCAATCGTGGGCGCGACAAGGTAACCCTCATCACCTCGCCTGGCATCTACGACCTGGGTGCATGGCTGGAACAGTTGCTGGCTGAATCCACGGGCAAAGAAGGCAAAGGATTGATCCCTGTGGATCGAGAGGCGCCCGCGTCGCCTGATCTTTACGGCAAAGATCGCGTCTTTGTTTATCTGCGATTGGAAAAAGCACCTGATGCCAAGCAGGATGCCGCCGTAGATGCTTTGGAACGCGCTGGACAGCCGGTAGTGCGCATTGCCCTGGATGACGTTTACGAACTGGGCGGTGAATTTTTCCGCTGGGAATTTGCTACGGCAGTGGCGGGCTCCATCATCGGCATCAATGCCTTCAATCAGCCCGACGTGGAAGCCAGCAAGATCGCAACCCGCAAGCTCACGACAGAGTACGAAGAAAAGGGTTCACTTCCACCGGAATCACCGCTTCTTGAAGAAGCAGGCATCAAGCTCTTCACCGATGAAAAAAATGCTGACGCGCTCAAGAAGGCGGTTGGCGCGAATGCATCTCTTGCCGGCTACCTGAAAGCGCATCTTGACCGCATCAAGGCTGGCGATTACTTCGCTGTGCTGGGTTATATAGAAATGAATGAGGCGCATGAGCAGCAGTTACAGGCGCTGCGCCATGCTGTTCGTGACGGCAAGCGCGTAGCAACCTGCCTTGGCTTCGGCCCGCGCTTTCTACACTCCACCGGCCAGGCGTACAAGGGCGGACCCAACAGCGGAGTAGTTCTGCAGATTACCTGTGACGATGCTGCTGACCTTCCCGTGCCCGGACAAAAATACACTTTTGGTATTGTCAAAGCGGCGCAGGCCCGTGGAGACTTTCAGGTGCTGGCAGAACGCAATCGCCGTGCACTGCGTGTGCATCTGAGCAAAAACGTGGCGGCGGACCTGACAAAATTGCAGTCCATCATCAAGCAAACGTTAGGATAAAAGTAGAGAAGATTCGTCGGGCTTTAGCCACGAGGTGAAGTCCACGCTTAAATTTGTTCTGAAAGGAATATGCATGCAACTGGGAATGATCGGCCTGGGAAGAATGGGCGCTAACATGGTGCGCCGCTTGATGCGCGGCGGACATCAATGCGTTGTCTTTGATCGAAGCCAGGATGCGGTGAAGGGGCTCGCTGGTGAAGGAGCAACCGGAGCTTCCGCGCTCGATGATTTTGTCGCCAAGTTAAAAGCACCTCGCGCGATCTGGCTCATGGTGCCGGCCGCAGTAGTGGATAATACACTGCACGATCTCGCCTCGCGCCTGCAGAAAGACGATGTCATCATTGATGGCGGCAACTCCTACTACATTGACGACATCCGGCGCGCCCACGAACTTTCCGCCAAAGGCATTCATTACGTGGACGTAGGCACCAGCGGCGGCGTCTGGGGCCTGGAGCGCGGATACTGCCAGATGATCGGCGGTGAAACCGAAGTCGTCAAGCGTCTCGATCCTATCTTTAAGACTCTCGCCCCTGGAATCGGCAATATCCCCCGCACTTCCGAAAGAGAGAAAGCATCTGGCACCGCGGAAGAAGGATACCTGCATTGCGGGCCTCACGGTGCAGGGCACTTCGTGAAGATGGTCCACAACGGCATCGAATATGGCCTCATGGCCGCCTACGCCGAAGGGCTGAACATCTTGCGGCATGCCAACGTGGGCAAGCAGACGCACGAAGTTGATGCTGAGACCACGCCGTTGCGTAATCCCGAGCACTATCAGTATGATTTCAATCTCCCCGATATTGCCGAAGTATGGCGCCGCGGAAGTGTGGTTGCATCGTGGCTGCTTGATCTCACAGCCAGCGCGTTGTTCAAGCAGCCGGACCTGAAGAATTTTTCTGGCCGCGTCTCTGATTCGGGTGAAGGCCGATGGACCATTACCGCTGCCATTGACGAAGGTTGTCCGGCGCCGGTACTCAGCGAGGCTTTGTATCAGCGCTTTACCTCGCGCGGTGAAGGCGACTTTGCGCAAAAAATACTCTCGGCTTTGCGCTTCGAGTTCGGCGGTCACGTGGAAAAGAGTTCATGAATACCGAGCCGGAAAATACCAATTCAGGACCTATCAATTCCGGGACGGCTGATTCGGAACTCACCGGCCCGGAACCTGCCGCACGCACTCATTCCGAAAAAAAGCATCGCAAGATTCTGGTTGTTGATGTGGGCGGGACGCATGTGAAAGTTCTGGCCAGTGGAGAAAAAGAGCCGCGCAAGATTGATTCCGGCCCCACCATGACGGCGGCCAGGATGGTGCAGCAGGTAAAGCGCCTGGTCAAAGACTGGAAATATGACGCCGTTACCATTGGCTATCCGGGGCCGGTGGTCCATGGTAAGCCGTTGCGTGAGCCCCACAATCTTGGCCCAGGCTGGGTGAAGTTTGATTATCGCAAGGCATTTGGGCGTCCGGTCAAAATCATCAACGATGCCGCCATGCAGGCGCTGGGAAGTTATAAGAAGGGCCGGGTCTTATTTTTGGGGTTGGGAACCGGACTAGGTTCCGCCATGGTCGTGGATGGCTTTCTGCAGCCCATGGAGTTGGCCCACCTGCCATACAAAAAAAGCACCTACGAAGATTACGTTGGCATACGCGGCCTGGAGCGCCTGGGAAAGAAAAAATGGCGGCGTGAGGTGGCCAATGTCGTTAACCTGCTGCGAGACGCGCTCGAGGCCAATCAAGTCATACTGGGCGGCGGCAATGCCTGCAAAATGAAAGAACTTCCTCCGAATACCAGATTGGGAAGCAATGACAATGCTTTCTTGGGAGGGTTTCGCGTGTGGGAAGACAAGGGAATCACGTTAAGTACGTAGAGCAGATGCTTTTTTAGAACCATATTCCGGCTGGTACAGCGACAACAAGGAAAGGGGTGAGCGCGAAGTGAGCGCCGAACAGCGCGAGCGTAGCGCGAGGGCGAAGCAGCGAAACGAAGTGTAGCGTTGCGGAGCCCTTAAAATGAAGACGGATGAGCGAAAATGATAAGCACTCAGGGCGCCCCAGCGACCCTTGCGTAATGGTGATTTTTGGTGCTGGTGGTGATCTTACCAAGCGCAAGCTGATTCCCGCCCTGTGCAATCTGGCCAGCGGAAATCTGTTGTCGCAGCAGTTTGCTATTGTCGGTTTTGGCTACAACGATTTCACTACCGAATCGTTTCGTCAAAGGCTGACTGAAGACATCAAGAGTTTTGCCACCAGTCCGGTTGATCCGAAGGTTTGGGCGTGGTTCCAAGAGCGCATCTATTACGCCCGGGGCGATTTTTCCGATGTTAAGGCCTATGAGGCTTTGAAGAACCAATTGAAGGAGATTGATACAAAACACAAAACCCAAGGCAATCTTTTTTACTATCTTGCGGTCGCCCCTCGATTCTTCGGTGAAATCGTAAAGCAACTCGGAGCTGCGGGCATGACCGAGGAGCAAAACGGCCAATGGCGGCGCGTGATTATAGAAAAACCATTCGGTCACGATCTGGAGTCAGCACGCTCGCTGAATACTGAGATCAAGAAAGTCTTGGAAGAGCGTCAAATTTACCGCATTGATCACTATCTCGGCAAAGAGACCGTACAAAACCTGATGATGTTCCGTTTCAGCAACAGCATCTTTGAACCTATCTGGAACCGGCATTTTATTGACCACATCCAGATCACAGCCTCTGAAACCGTCGGAGTAGAGCAGCGCGGTAGTTATTACGAAACCGCCGGCGCCTTGCGCGACATGGTTCCCAACCATCTCTTCCAACTTGTTTCGCTCACCGCCATGGAGCCGCCCATTTCTTTTGAAGCCGATTCGGTGCGCGATGAGCAAGCCAAGGTCCTTCATGCGCTTCAACCATTCAGTCCAGAGGAGGTTTTGAGTAAGACCGTGCGCGGCCAATATGGCGAAGGAATAGTGGCTGGCCTGCACGTTCCCGCCTATCGCGCCGAGGCAGACGTCTCACCGCAATCCAACACTGAAACTTATGTCGCGCTTAAGCTGCAGATTGATAACTGGCGTTGGGCGAATGTGCCGTTTTATCTGCGCACCGGGAAAGCCCTGGCAGCACGGGCGACGGAAATTGCCATTCGCTTCCATCGTGCACCTTTCATCCTGTTCCGCAACACTCCCGTCGAGAGCCTGCAGAGAAATGAGTTGGTAATCCATATCGCGCCCGATGAAGGCATCTCCTTGCAGTTTGGCGCCAAGGTCCCTGGACCGGTCATGGAGCAGGGGACCGTCAAGATGAATTTCAATTATGTGGATTACTTCGGCAGCAAGCCCAGCACCGGCTACGAACGTCTGCTCTACGACTGCATGATCGGGGACGCCACGCTGTTTCAACGTGCTGATATGGTCGAGGCCGGCTGGGCGGTCATTACGCCGGTCTTGGACGTATGGAAGGCCCTGCCTCCGCGCTCTTTCCCTAACTACCCGGCAGGTTCGTGGGGACCAAAGGAAGCCGACGACTTGCTGGCACATGATGGCCGCACCTGGCGTGCCATTGATAAAGAACATCACTGACTAGAGCGTTCAAATCAATGAAACCTGAAATTACAGTTGCAGCCGATCGCCAGGAAGTATGCCGCATTGCTGCCGCTGAGCTTCTCGCTCAAGCCAAGCAAGCTGTGCTGGCCCATGGGCGGTGCGCAATCGCCCTTTCCGGCGGGTCCACTCCCAAGGATTTATACACATTGTTAGCCAGCGACCAGAAGTTGCGCGAAGGAATCCCCTGGAGCAAGACCCATTTTTTCTGGGGCGATGAGCGCCACGTTCCGCCCGATCATCAAGAAAGTAATTACCGTATGGCGAATGAGGCAATGTTGTCGAAAGTGCCTGTACCGCAAGCCAATGTGCATCGTATTAAGAGTGAGAATCCTGATGCCACCATCGCTGCCGATGATTACGAACGCGAGCTGCGCGGTTTTTTTAAAATTCAGGCGGGAGAATTTCCCCGCTTTGATATCGTTTTGCTGGGGCTTGGCCCCGAAGCCCACACAGCCTCGCTTTTTCCGGGGACAAAGGCGCTCCACGAGCAACAACGGCTGGTGGTGTCGAATTGGGTGGGCAAGTTTTATACCGACCGCATCACCATGACGGCTCCGGTCTTTAATCATGCCGATGAAGTGATCTTTCTCGTATGCGGCGACGATAAGGCCGTGCCGGTGAAGGCGGTCCTTGAAGGGAAGTACGAACCGGAGCAACTGCCAGCACAATTGATTCGTCCCGAAAAGGGAAGGCTCTTATGGCTGCTGGACCATGCCGCTGCGAAGTTCCTGGGCAAAGATGTGAGCTGAAAATATGGCTGCAAATAATACCATTGTTTTTCTCTTCGACGTGGATAACACGCTGCTCGACAATGACCGCGTCACCGCCGATTTGAAGCGTCATCTGGAGTGCCATGTCGGGCTTGAGCGGCAGCGGCGCTACTGGGAAATTTTTGAGCAGTTGCGCAGTGAGATCGGCTACGCCGATTACCTGGGGGCGCTGCAACGCTATCGCATCGAACACCCGCGAGATCCGGGATTGCTGACGGTCTCACATTTCATGCTGCATTATCCGTTTGCTACCCGCCTTTATCCGGATTCACTTGACGCGGTGGAGCACGTTAAGCAGTGGGGAAAAGCCGTTGTTCTGTCCGATGGAGATGTTGTTTTTCAACCTCACAAGGTAGAAGGCTCAGGAATTTCTGAAGCTGTGGATGGAAATGTCCTTATTTACATCCACAAAGAGCAGGAATTGGACGATGTTGAATGCCGCTTTCCCGCCGATCACTACGTACTCATAGATGACAAGCTGCGTATTCTGACCGCGGTCAAGAAAATCTGGGGACCGAAAGTTACGACAGTTTTTCCCAAACAGGGACATTATGCCCATGACCCACAAGTGCTGGCCACTCTTCCGCCGGCAGATATCAGCATTGATCGCATCGGGGACCTGCTGAAGTACGATTTGAAAAGCTTGAAATTATCGTGAGGAAATTCTGGCGGAGAGGGAGGGATTTGAACCCCCGATACCCTTCCGGGTATGTCCGCTTTCGAGGCGGATCGTTTCAACCACTCACGCACCTCTCCGCGTCAAAAATGGTGGTCTCGGTTGAGATCTAACTGCCTTTACATTTTAGCAGGGTCGCTTGATCACACATAGACAGCTCACGAGTTGACAGCGCCAGGCAATTTATCAATAATGGTCGGGTATTCTTATTATGCACACATGGCGATTTAGCTACGCTTTTACGTACCGCTACTACTATGCGAGTAGCGGCGTGGGGCAAGGCGTGTGTGCGTGAAGTAAAGACGCAATACTAAAGTAAAAGCCGAGTTCAAAACCCACAGCCGCGACTCTAACAGAGTCGCGGTTTTTGTTTGGGCCGTAAATTTGGCGGGGTGGTATTGAGGTTCAAGATTTGAAAGATCCATCACTATAAAACAAATATCAAGGAGCGCGAGGTTCAATGATTATCAACATGCGAGAACGAGCTACGGAAGAGGAGATACAACACATTATTGATCGGGTGAAGGAGGCTGGCTTCCAGGCCCACGTCACCCGCGGGGCGGAGCGAACCATCGTCGCCGCCGTGGGCAGCGGAGGGCGACGCCACGAACTAGAGGCGCTCGCGGCAGCGGTTGGCGTAGAGGAAGTTGTTCCTATCGCGCAGCCATTCAAACTGGTGAGCCGTCAGGTAAAACCAGAACGCACAGTGGTGGATGTAAGCGGCGTGCGCATCGGCGACGGCAGTTTTGTGGTAATCGCAGGGCCGTGTTCCGTCGAGTCACAGGAGCAGTTGTTCTCTACAGCGCAGGCCGTGAAGGCTGCTGGGGCCAAGATGCTGCGCGGAGGCGCTTATAAACCTCGCACGTCACCTTACGAATTCCAGGGCCTGGGCGTTGAAGCGCTAAAGTTGCTGCGCCAGGTCCGCGAAAAATTTGGCCTGCCCGTGGTCACCGAGGTCATGGGTACAGAAGATGTAGAAGTGATCTGCGAGCACGCCGATATGCTGCAAGTCGGCGCGCGCAACATGCAGAATTTCAACCTGCTGCGGCGACTGGCCAAGGTTGATAAACCGGTGCTTTTGAAACGCGGTCCTTCAGCCAGCGTCAAAGAGTGGCTGCTGGCGGCTGAATACTTGCTGGCGGGTGGAAATCACAATGTTGTGCTCTGTGAGCGCGGCATCAAGACCTTCGAGACCGAGACCCGCAACACGTTGGATCTGGCATCGGTCGCACTGGCGCGTGAGCTCTCGCATCTGCCGGTGGTCGCCGATCCATCGCACGGAACCGGAAGACGCAGCCTGATCCCGCCCATGTCACGCGCCGCGGCAGCATTGGGCGCTGATGGACTCATCGTTGAGGTGCATCCCTGTCCGGAGCGCGCACTCTCTGATGGGGCGCAGTCCCTGGATTTTGCCGGCTTCGAGAATCTCATGCGCGGCCTGTCTCAACCCCTCCGCGCTGAATGCTGAGAAAGCCAAGCACCACACTTCCTCGCGCATAGGAGATCGCTGGGTAGAGACGTAGCTTGCTACGTCTCTACATTTGATTACGAAGGACACGGAATCGTGGTGTTTTCAAAGGCGGAACTCGAAACCTGAAACTCGAAACTGATTTAGAGCCTCTGCGCTCCTCCGCGTCCTCTGCGGTTTAATTCTCATTTCCGGTGGACGTAGTAAATTACGCCGCTGTAATCATCAGTCAGCAGGAATGAATCTGTCCCAATGCGCAGAATGTCGCAGGGACGGCCATATACGGTTCCGTTTTGCAGAAATCCGGTAATGAAATCCTTCGGCTTGGAGTGCTCGGTCACGCGTACGACTCGGTAGCCTCGCTGCAATCGTCGCTTCGATGAACCATGCAGCGCTACCAGAAAGGAATTCCGTAAGGTAGGGTTTTCCCCGCTGGAATCGAAATATTCGAGGCCCAGCGGTGAACCGTGAGCGGCAAAGGTGTCATAAGGAACAGGCACCTGGGCGCAATCCACCTTTTTAGTAGATGCAGCAAACTTAGGGTCGGGGAATATTTCGCCATCTTTGAAATAACAATAGGGCCAGCCGTAAGACCTCGTATCGGTTGCCTGCAGTGCACTGTTGTCGAAGGAGAACATAGTCTCATCAGGTGCATCGTCTCCCAGGTGATCGGCGCCCATGTTCGTGGCAAAAAGCGTGCCGTTGATAAAACGAAGGCCCACAACATTGCGCAGCCCTGAGGCAAGGATGCGTGCATGCTTGCCGTCAGGATCCATGGTGGAGATGGTCGCGCGGATCTCTTCTTTTTCCTCGCAGGCATTGCAACTGCTGCCCACTGAAATATACAGCTGCCGCGGGTTTCCGGTGTCGCTGAAAACAATAGTGCGTGTCAGGTGCCAGCCGCCATATTTGTAGCTTAAGCCGTAATCAGGATAGGTCGCCAGAACCTCCGGCTTGGAAGAGGGCGTGGTCTCGCCTAAACGAAACTTGTAGCGCTCAAGTTTGTCAGTAAGCGCCAGGTAGAGCCAGTTTTGGCCGGCCGGGTCGGTGTAAAACGCGGTACTGTTGGGATTGCGTAAGTGCTCAAGATAGGGGATGACGTGGGCAATCTTGCCGGTACTCGCATCAAAGCCGTCCAGGATGTATACCGTGCCCTTGGAATTGTCGCTCCGGTCGTACATATCAGTGACAAAGATTCGCCCGTCGGGAGATTTGGTCATGAAGCGCACACGCTTCAAGCCTTCTGCCGCGACCGAGATGTCAAATCCTTCGGGAAGATTCAGAGAAAATGTCTTGCCGCTCTGCAGAGTTATAGCGTGGGGCAGCAGTTTAAGCTCAGCTCTCTTTTGCACCTGCGCGGGCGCAAGAACACCCAGAAAAAAAAACAAAGCGAATAGAGAACAATAAACGGCGGACGAAAACTTACAAGATATTTGAAGTTTGATCACGGTTGGAATCCAGCCTCACATCCAATGTAACAAAGTCGTGATATCGCAGAGGTTGGAGTCCAGGTTATCTGAGGTTTTCACGCAGCCCTAAATCTCACCGGGCATAATTTCATCCACGTAGCACCATATCCAGCTCTCTCCGGGCTCGATGGACCGCACCAGCGGATGCGTTGTCGCATGGAAATGCTTCGTGGCATGCTTGTTCTTCGAAGAGTCGCAGCACCCGACGTGTCCGCAAATCAGGCACAATCGCAGATGGACCCACGTGTCTCCAATTTTCAAGCATTCTTCGCAGCCGTGTTTACTGGTTTTTCTGAACTTGATTTGATCCAGATGAGTGCATTCTTCCGGCATGGCCGTTCCTCCTCGACAATTTGCTCCTTACTTGACATTAACATAAATGCAAATTCAAGTTTGGCGAGCAATTCGGCGACGCAGCTTTGTTCGCTGCCTAAGCAACTCTCTCCAGCGACTTCCGGTCCCAGTGGGCCAGGTTTGCGCCTGCCTCATAGGTGCTTTGCAGAAAATCCATCAGGTTGGCGCGGGGAGATTGAGAATTTCGCACCGCGTCATACATCAGCAGAAACTCTTTCAATCCGGAGTGATAAAAAGCGTCAGCCGGCCGCACAACCGACTCGGCTAACCCCTGCGGCTCTGGGGCCGCGTAGGCGTAAAACGCAGCATCTTTTACGTCACCGCTTCCCGGCCAGAATCCCGCGCTGATCACTTCGTGGGAGTAGGCCTCACGCGTGATTCGGTCAGCCCCCGGCCTCTCTGGTGCGCGCCGTCCGGAAAAACGCGTCACTGCCATGTCGAAGCTCCCCCAGAAAAAATGCACCGGGCTGCTCTTGCCGATGAATCGGGCCCGAAATTCTTTCAACACCTCATCCACAGATACCAGGACCCGCCAGAAGGCGTTGGCATACGCCGCATCGTAGGAGGCATGCTGCTGGTCGTGATCAAAAGGAATCGGGTCTGGGATTTCGACCGGCATGTGCCAGATTTTTACCTCAAAGCCGAGCGCCGTGAGCGTGCTCATAAACTCCTGGTAGAAATCGGCAACCGAACGCGGATACAACCCAATACTGGTGACTTTTCCCGTATTGGTTTTCATAATGAGACGGTGGTCAATAAAATCGAACTCAATCTCAAAAATGCTTTCTCCATATGGAATAGGAGACGTGTTCAACCCGCGGGCGCTGACGTAAAGCGGCACCTCCCACCAGTGGTTAACATGTGGGCTCAGAGCCAACCTGACCTTGCCCACAATTTGCGTCCACATGTGAAGAGTGTGGTAGGTGTCAGACCACTTCTGCAGCGGAAGCGCGGGCCAAAGATCAACATCAGTTGGTTGCTTGATTTCCATATGGGCCTCTCTCATTGAAAGATTGGATGCTGTAATCCAAAACCAGGGACTCGGCGTCCGCATGGTTGTCCTAGTCGTCTTAATCTTAGTTGAAAGCGTCTTAATCTCGGCATGTTATAAAAATTCCGGTAAGATGTCCTACGACATGTCTGTACAGATCATTCGCGCAGCCCGCGCGCTCACCCCCACCGAAGAAATCATCGACGCTGCAGTAGTAATTGAAGATGGCGTCATCGTTGCTGTTGGACGAAGGGAAGGGATCGTTGCTCCCAAAGGCGCAAAAGATCATGACGCCCGCATTCATATACTGGTTCCCGGGTTCGTGGATGTCCACATCCATGGGGCTGGTGCTCGCGATGTGATGGAGGCCACACCAGAGGCGCTCAGGATTGTGGCAACAACCGTTGCCCGCCATGGAACGACATCCCTGGTGGCCACTACGGTTACGGCTCCCACCGATGAAATCTGCCACAGCCTGGAGGGAATTGCACGCTATATCCAGAGCCCTGCCAACCAGACGCCGCCCGATGCACCGCTTGCACAGATGACGGGCATTCACCTGGAAGGGCCGTTCCTGAGTCACCTGCGACGGGGAGTGCATCCTCCTGAGTCTCTGGCGCTGCCCACCGTGGCAACGCTGAAGCGCTTCCTCGAGGCGGCAAATGGCAGCGCCCGTATCCTCACCATTGCCCCGGAACTTCCAGGAGCCACCGAGGTTATCGATAGCGCCCGGGACGCAGGGATGACCGTGGCACTTGGGCACACGGACGCTACCTACGACCAGGCGCATACTGGCATCGAGCATGGAGCGCGCCACGCTGTCCACGTCTTCAATGCCATGCGGCCGTTCTCCCACCGCGAAACCGGCGTGCTGGGGGCTGTACTTACCGACCCGCAAGTTACCGCTGAGGTGATTGCTGACGGCATTCATGTGGATGATCCTGCGATCCGTTTGCTCTTAGCCGCCAAGGGAACGCAACGCGTGATCCTGGTGAGTGATGGCACTGCTGCTACCGGCATGCCTGACGGGGTCTATCGCCTGGGACCATTTGAGTTCACCGTGAGCGGAGGAGTGTGCCGCAACGCTGAAGGACGCCTTGCCGGCAGCACGCTGACCCTGGACCGCGCTGTGCAGCATCTGGCTGGGCTTGGGGTTTCGCTGCGAGAAGCCGTACAGATGGCCACGCTCAACCCGGCTGCTCGCCTTGGGCTGGCAGGGAAGAAGGGCGTAATTGCTCCTGGGGCGGATGCTGATCTGGTCTTGCTTACCAGCAAACTCGAGGTTGCCGGGGTGATGACTCGGGGAGTGGGCTTTTTCATGCAATCTTGAAAACTTGAATTTTAACCAGGTTTTAAAGATGTAAGTATTTTATTATCAAGTACTTATGATTTCCTATTGCAAATTGCAATTTATTGTCTGCTAACCGGCAAGGGCCCGGTAGGCTGCGCCCCACAAGGGGGCATCTTCATTCAGGACAATATGAATTGGAATGTGGGCCAGAATGGGCGCGAAGCTGCCTTTAGCGCAAAAGGCCCGGAAGAAGGTACCATCCTGCATCTTGGGCAGAATCTTGAGGGCAATCCCGCCAGCCACATAAATCCCACCAAAGGCCAGGACCCGGAGAGCAAGGTTGCCGGCCTCAGAGCCATAAGCTGAAACCCAAAGGTCTACGGCTTCAACGCAGACCGGGCACGCGCCTGCCAGGGCATTCTGCGTGATCTCGCGGGCAACGTCACCGGGCGAGTGGTCGAAAGAGGGATGCCGCACCGAGGAATCGAGAAATTCGTGAATTGCAAGAAAACCCCGGCCAGAAAGGACCTCTTCCGAACAGACATTGGGCATGCGCTTCTGCAAAAAACGCAAGAGCTCGATTTCGCGTTCGGTGTGTGGCGTGAAATCGGCCATGCCGCCTTCGGAGGGGGCTACATGATACTTATCCCCGGTCCAATAGAGGATGGCTTCGCCTAATCCGGTGCCGGCGGCCAGAAGAGCCTTGGCGCCGTGGGGTTGGGGAGCGCCTGGGTTGAGTACGAGCAAGTCCGTGGGAGGCAAGTGGTCCAGGCTGCAGGCAGCGGCCTCGAGGTCGTTCAGCATGGCAACGCCTTTAAATCCCATTGCGTTGGCCAGGTCTTTTCCCACCAGGACCCATGGCAAGTTTGCGCTGTGGAAACGATCATCAACCACAGCTCCGGCACAGCCGAAGCCGGCGGCGGTTATGTTTTTAGTAGAAGCCCCGGATTCGGCGGCATGGCGGCAGAAATCCTGAAGCATGGCCTCGAAAGAGCTGGAGGCATAATCTTTGGTGGGGTAGCGGCGCTGGAAGATCAGTTCAAGGACAGTCCTATTTTGACGGAAGAGCGCGAGATTGCATTTGGTTCCGCCTACGTCACCGGCGAGAATTGTTTTAGGGTTTTCTATGATTGCCATGTCAGGCGATATTTACGTCTCTCAAGAGTATCTGAAAGCGCATTTTGATGGAAGCCTGCATGCAGCTATTAAAACCTTTAAAGAAAGGCGTAGAGCCACTGATTCTGGTATTGTTTTTCTGCCATGCATAAGCTTATAAAAACCTTCTTTCTCTTACTGCTGTCCATGTCCGTGCTTGCCCAAGACAAAGACAAATCGCAAAAAAACAAGCCAGTTCAGACCAGCCCGGTCCAGCTCAGCAAAGATGGCCGCAAGTGGGTAGAGAAGACGCTGAAGAAGCTCTCTTTGGAGGAAAAGGTCGGGCAGATGATCAATATCCGCTACTTTACCGACTTCCAGAACTTTGAGAGCGACAATTACAAGCAGATACGGGACCAGATCCAGAAGTATCACATCGGCTCCATGGTGCTGACGGTGCACGTGGATGGGCCTATCCTTTTGAAAAACCCGCCGCTGGAAGTTGCGGCCGTGGCCAATCAGTTACAGCGTGATTCCAAGCTGCCCTTGCTGATGGCGGCGGATTTTGAGCGCGGGCTGGATTCGCGGGTGAAGTCAGTCCCGGTTTTTCCTGACGCAATGGCGTTTGGCGCGGTCGGTAGCACGGACTACGCCGAGAAATTTGGTGCGATTACGGCGGAAGAGTCGCGAGCGATCGGCATCCACTGGAACCTGTTTCCGGTGGCGGACGTGAATATCAACCCGGCCAATCCCATCATTAATACACGCTCGTTTGGAGAGAGCCCTGACGAGGTGGGCGCGTTGGTGGCGGCGTTCATCAAAGGATCGCATGAGCATGGCATGCTGGCTACGGCCAAGCACTTTCCTGGACACGGCGATACCGGCACGGATTCTCACCTGGGTGTGGCCAGAGTGGACGGCGATCTGGCGCGTTTGCAGAAGGTTGAACTGCCACCGTTCCAAAAAGCCATCGGTGCTGACGTGGATTCGATCATGGTAGCGCATGTTTCGGCCCCTGCGCTTGATCCCGATCCGAATAAGGTTGCGACGGTTTCGCACAAAGTAATCACCGATGTTCTGAGGAACCAACTCGGATTTCAAGGCGTGGTCGTAACGGACGCGATGGATATGCGCGGGCTGACCAGCCTGTATCCGCCAGGCCAAGGAAATCCGATGGCGAGAGCTGCGGTCGATGCGGTGAAGGCAGGGAACGACGTGATCCTGTGGCCGACCGATCTGGATGGAGCGTTTAACGGTATTGTTGACGCGGTCAAGAAGGGTGAGATTACGGAGGCGCAGATTGATGCTTCGGTGAAAAAGATCCTGGAGCTGAAAGCCTCTGTAGGTCTGGATAAAAACCGTTTTGTTGATCTGCAGCAGGTGTCATATCTGGTCAGCAAGCCGGAGGATTTAGCGTTTGCCCAGCAGGTAGCAGATGAAGCAGTAACGTTGGTGCGAAACAATAATCAGGTGCTGCCCTTGCAGAAGCTGCAGGTCCCTGCGACTGAAGCCGAAATCTTTCAGGCCAACGTGAAACCCAGCAAGCAAGTGGTGGCCATTGTTATCACCGATACGATTCGTGGAGAGTGGGGGCAGGCATTCAAAGCTGCGTTCAGGCAACGGCGTGCGGACACGACTTTCTTTCAGGTGGACAATTCCGTGGCCGGAGTTTTAGCACCCGAGATCCTGCAGGCCGTGAAAGAGGCGGACAAGGTAGTGGTGGCGGCGTACATTGTGCCTACACCAGCCAAGCAGGTCTTGGTGGAGGGAAAGCTGGTGAATAGCGTAGGCCTCGAACAGGGGAGCGGGGAGCTGCTGCGGCAGATACTCGAAATCGCTGGGTCGAAAACTGCGGTGATTGCGTTGGGGAATCCGTATGTGGCGCAGAATTTTCCCAGCGTGCAGACGTATATCTGTACGTATTCCAATGCCACGAGTTCTGAGCTGAGCGCAGTCAAAGCATTGTTTGGAGAGTTGCAATCGCATGGTAAATTGCCGGTTACATTGCCGGGGATCGCGGAGAGGGGATTTTCATTGCCCTGGCCTTCGGCCGCGCAAAGCGGTGCGGCGAGTTCGGGCGGGCATGAATGAGCAAGAACGGCAGCACCGATACGGATTTCATCGAGCATTATTTCTATTTCCCAGAAAGGTTCAATGCTGATAAAGCAGCTGAGCGTCTGCAAGCAAAAGGCTGGCGAGTTCAGGTAACCAAGGGAGCTGACGAAGAAAACTGGCTGGTTTTTGCAACACAACTGTCGCCCATTGAAGACGAATTAGAGAAGCTTTGGTGGGAGCTGACTCGTTTGGCCAAAGAATTCAATGGAGAATACGATGGTTATGGCCGTCCAGGATGAATATTGCTTCGCTGTCAATGACGCAGATCACAAATAGTATCAGCGATTGAATGGACTAGGCGCGAACGCAGCAGTTGATTTAGGATAATTTATTTAAGACAACCCTAAGGACAAACTCATATGCGAATTGGAATTCTTACTGGTGGTGGTGATTGCCCCGGACTCAATGCTGTGATCCGAGCCGTGGTACGAAAAGGCATTCTTCATTACAACGATGAGTTCATCGGATTCATCGAGGGCTGGCGCGGCGTCCTGGAGAACAAGACGACCAAGCTGGACCTGAACGCTGTCTCCGACATCCTGCTGCGCGGCGGGACCATCCTGCGGACATCGCGCACCAACCCAGCCAAGCGCGAGGGCGGCTTGGCGCAATGCATTGAGACCTTCACCAAGAACAAACTCGATGCACTCATTACCCTGGGCGGGGACGATACGCAATCGGTCTCCAAGAAGCTCTTTGAGCAAGGGATCAAGGTCGTGGGCGTGCCCAAGACCATTGATAACGACCTGAGCGGCACCGACCTGTGCTTTGGCTTCGATACGGCCGTCAGCATCGCCACGGAGGCCATAGACCGCGTGCATACGACGGCAGAGGCCCACAACCGCGTCATTGTGGTCGAGGTCATGGGTCGCGATTCCGGCTGGATTGCGGTTTATAGCGGCGTGGCCAGCGGCGCGGACATCATCCTGGTGCCGGAAAAGCCATTCGATCTGGATGA
Organism: Terriglobales bacterium; assembly: GCA_035487355.1. Lineage (NCBI taxonomy): Bacteria > Pseudomonadati > Acidobacteriota > Terriglobia > Terriglobales > Terriglobales bacterium. The sequence goes on from DATHMF010000065.1 coordinate 55,951, forward strand.
AGTTGCTCAGACCCTGAAGCAGCGCAAAGAGGAAGGGCACCTGTTCGCGGTTGTCGTGGTTGCAGAGGGCGCCAAGGTTGCAGGGGGAGCGCTTGACCTGGGTGCGGCAAAGGACGAGTTCGGCCACGTGCGCCTGGGGGGCATCGGCAACCTGTTGGCCCAGGAGATTGAAACGCGCGCCGGCCTGGAAACGCGCGCCGTCGTACTGGGGCATATCCAGCGCGGGGGCACTCCTACGGCCTTTGATCGCATGCTGGCGACCCGCTACGGCGTCGGCGCGATTGACATGGTGCATCGCGGAGAGTTCGGCCACTTAGCCGCACTGCGCGGACAGGAGATCGTCTCTGTTCCCTTGCAAGAGGCCTTACAGGAAAACCGGAAGGTACCGCAGAACCTGCTGGACCTGGCTTATAGTCTGCAGGAGAAGAAGGCAGTGCTCAGTACTCGGTAGTCAGCACTCAGGCGGGGTACTTGCTGAGTAGTCAATTTCAGTGTTAAGTCATTGAAATTAAAAAACATGCACCGCATTAGGAAATGACTTGCTAGCAAGTCATTTCCTGGTTTCTGAAGACTCAGCAAAACGCCCTTCGTTTTTGGTTCGCGGTACAGCGGTCGCCGAAAGCTCCCCTCATCTAGTTTACGCAGCCAAAAACAAAGAACTGCTTTGCTACTCGCCATCGAGGGCGGTATTCGGTAGTTCAGTACTCAGGCAGGGTACTTGCTAGGTAGTTAATCTCAGGTGTTAAGTCATTGAAGTTAAACAATATACAACGCGTTCGATGAGGACTTGCTACCAAGTCATTTCTAATTTCTAAAGACTCAAACTGCGCTCGCCTTTTGGTTTGCGGGCGACAGCACCCACGTCTAAGACACGCAGCTAAAAACAGAAGAGCTGCTTTCTGCCCGTCTATCGATAGCGGTTTTCATGAACCCGTCGGGCAATTAATTTTCAAAGAACCTTAGGGCATTTTTGTGACATGCCCCCGCATTCTGGATGCGGATACACTTCCAGGAACGATGATAATCCACGTTTGATCAAGAATTAAGGTTTTGATACCACAATGGGACCACGGTCCTCGGTGGGGGAAATGCTCCACCACGAAGACTGGGATGGCTTGTGCCTCAGGGAAATTTTCAGCGACTGCAGCCCCCCGCCCTAGCAAGCTAGGGCAGGGCACCCTCGAGAGTAATTATGAGATCAACTGTTTAGCCCGGGCCACCCGCCCTGGCATTTTCGCGGTAAATCATTGAGAAGAATGGTGAGCGCGGAAGGAATCGAACCTTGGCGGACAAAACGCGTAGCGCTTACGCTTTGTCACTTGTGAATCTACTGCTCGACAGCTAACGATGTGAGGGTAAGCACGTCGAAACAAAGTCAGGAGCGACTCCCGATGCAATTGAAAAGGGCATTCCTGGTTCTCCTGTTATTTGTTTCGCCCGCTTTCGCCCAGTGGCACCCGCAGAAATCGAACACCGACGCCAGCCTGCACGGATTGAGCATCGTCAACGGTAACGTCGTTTGGGTCAGCGGCACGGGCGGGACATTCGTTCGTACCACAGACGGCGGCGAGACGTGGCAGGCCGGGACGGTCGCCGGGGCCGAGAAGCTCGACTTTCGCGAC
>DATHMF010000066.1 GCA_035487355.1 Terriglobales bacterium
CATTTCACCCAGCTCCGAAGACAGCTTTAGTCCTACGAATTTATCCACACAAATCTTCGACCTGGGCTTTCTGAGGAGCGACACCGACCAGGCCTTCAAAGTTGCCCAGGAGCACGGGGGCAAAGCCCTGCTGGAAGGCGAACCTACCTTGCCGGTGAAGTATCGGCTGGAATGGAGCTCACGCGACAACAGTGTGGCCTGGCATGTGATCTACGGCAAATCAAAACTGAGCGTCGCGGTGGACGCCACGTCGGGCAAGTTTCTTCGAGTGGATAAATAAAAGAAATAAAAGTCAGACATGCCCTTGGGAGACAGTCGGCTTAATGTGGGGCTTTGGATGGGTCCTTGGATTGGGCCTGCAGGTGTTCGAGTGCCTTATGAGAATCGGCCGCATAAGGTCCATGCGGCATGATTTTGAGGTAGTCCGCATAGTACTGCTGGGCTTCTATCGGCCGGCCGGTCTTTTCCATGACCTGCGCCAGGCGGAACGTGGCAATAGCATCGCTGGGCTTGTAGGAGAGCGCATCGCGATAACGCGATTCTGCCCCGCGGTAATTTTTCTGTTTGAAATAATAATCGCCGACTTCAACATCTTTTTCCGCGCGGTGTGGATTCCATGCGTGCATCTCATTCATGCCAAGATCTTCCGGAATTTCGCTATCGGGATGCTCTTGCACATCGCCAACCGGCGGACTTATATCAATCATCGTCGTGCGGCTTGAACTGTCGTTCGGACTTTTGGCCAAACCCTGGATTGGCGTATCCTGCGTAGATTTTTTCCGCAGCAGCGGACGGTCCGGCGGCTGCGAGTCATCTACATCAGAACGCGGAGGCGGAGGATTGCTGGAGGGCATAGGCGCATCCGGTGGCGCCGGGGTGGCGGTATCCTGCTGGCCATAAGCGGTCAAAGCCAGGGCGAATACCAGCACGCCCATACTCCAGAAATAAGCACGTCGCAACATCCTTACTATTCTAGAATAATTTGCTCATGCCTGCTCACCAAAACGAAGTAGAAATCAAATTTTCCGTAGACAACCCCGGGCGACTCAGCCGCAAACTCCGGGCTGCCGGATTTCGCCTGGTAACGCCTCGCACACACGAGATGAATACGTTGTACGACCTTCCGGGTGAGCTTCTGCGGCAACGCGGCGAATTGCTGCGCATCCGAAAGTATGGCAAGGATTGGAAGCTGACGCACAAGAGCAAAGGAAAAGCCGGGCGGCACAAGTCGCGCCGAGAGATAGAAACCAGCGTCGAGGATGGCTCCAAGTTGGTCGCAATTTTTGCCGCCCTCGGTTTGGAGCCCAAGTTTTCTTACGAGAAATTCCGCGCCGAGTGGAGCGATGGCCCCGGACATGTGGTCGTGGATGAAACCCCAATCGGGAGCTTTGCCGAGATCGAGGGTCCACCGCGCTGGATCGAAAAAACCGCAAGACGGCTTGGCGTCGAACCGGAGAAATACATTACCGACAACTATGCAACTCTATTTCAGTTGTGGAAGATGAAGACCGGCAGCCGCGCGCAGAATATGACGTTTCGTGAGGTTGGAAGGAAGCACCCACCCCGGAAACAGTAAAACCTTCTCCGCCGCGGATGGACGCGGATTTTCGCGGATTTTCAAAACCCTAAAGGTACACGCAACGAAATGAGATTTCCGCAACCTGCTAGACCGCCACGCCGCAGCACTTTTTATATTTCTTTCCTGAGCCGCATGGACAAGGATCGTTGCGTCCAATTTTTTCTCCACTGCGGCGCACCTGCTGCACCGGCTGCGCATCTCCGGCGCCGGCCATGCGGGCCTGCTCGAGCTCGCGCCGTTTTCTGCGGCGAAACTCCTGCTCCAGGTCATCGACGGAGGTGGCCCGCTTGGTTTTTTCTTCTCCGCCGTTGCTTGTGGGGGCAACACCGGGCCGGGCCGGTTCTTCCACCACCTGCATCAGGTAGAGGTAACGGACCGTATCTTCCTGGAAGCGCTGCATCATGGCTTCAAACATATCGAAGGATTCGCGCTTGTACTCCACCAGCGGATCATGCTGAGCATAGCCGCGCAGGCCAATGCCTTCCTTGAGGTGGTCCATGTTCAAGAGATGGTCTTTCCATTGCTGATCGAGGATACTGAGCATCAGCATGCGCTCGTGATAACGCATGGCCTGGGCGCCAATCAGTTTTTCTTTGGCATCGTAACGCTCGCGCAATTTTTGAAAGATGGCATCGCCCAATTCGGAGCGGTTGAGCTGATCCAAGGCCACCTTTTCCACGGCCAGGTCTACACCAAAGCGGGTAAAAATCTGGGTCTTGAGTCCCTCTACGTCCCACTCATCGGGGTGCTTCTGTTCGGGCGCATATTGTCTGAGCAGGTCGCCCACAATGGCTTCGACGTAATCTTCCACGATGAGTTGTTTCTGGTCCACGCCTTCGAGCAATTGCCGCCGCAGGCCGTACACCGCCTCGCGCTGCTTGTTCATGACATCGTCATACTCGAGAACATGTTTGCGCGATTCGAAGTTCTGGCCTTCCACGGCCTTTTGCGCTGCTTCAATGCGGCGGGTGATCAACCGGGATTCAATCGGGATTCCCTCTTCCATGCCCAAACGCTTGAGAAGGTTTGAGACCCACTCCTTGGCGAAGATGCGCATGAGATCGTCTTCGAGGGAGAGATAGAAGCGCGAGGAGCCCGGGTCGCCCTGGCGGCCGGCGCGTCCGCGCAACTGGTTATCAATGCGGCGCGACTCGTGGCGCTCAGTGCCCAGGATATGCAATCCACCGCGCTTTACGACTTCATCGTGCTCGGCGTCGGTGACAGTCTTGTTGCGTTCAAAAATTTCGTCCCACTGCTGGGTGGGTACTGCGTACTCATTGCCCGCGTAATAGAAATATGTGGTGCTGCCGTCTTTCTCGCGGACTTCATCATCAGGAACAAGACGGGCGATGCCTTTCTTCTGGCACTCCTGCTTGGTCATGAACTCGGGATTGCCTCCCAGCAGAATGTCTGTACCGCGACCGGCCATGTTGGTGGCAATGGTCATCGTGCCCAAACGCCCGGCCTGGGCCACGATTTCAGCCTCCTTCTCGTGAAACTTGGCATTCAAAACGACGTGCTTGACGCCCTTCTTCTTTAACAATGCCGAGAGCCGCTCAGATTTTTCAATCGAGGTGGTGCCTACCAGCACAGGCCGCCCTTCTGCGTGCAACTTCTGGATCTCATCGGCCGCGGCAAAATATTTTTCCGGCTCGGTGCGATAAACCACATCCGCGTTCTCGATACGCGTCATCGGCCGGTTGGTGGGGATGACTACGACTTCCAGCTTGTAGATCTTGTCAAACTCAGCGGCCTCAGTTTCAGCGGTTCCCGTCATACCCGCCAGCTTCTTGTACATACGGAAGTAGTTCTGGAAGGTGATGGTGGCCAGCGTCTGGTTCTCGCGCTCGATCTTGACGTTTTCCTTGGCCTCAATCGCCTGATGGAGGCCGTCGGACCAACGCCTGCCCGGCATCATGCGGCCGGTGAACTCATCCACGATGATGACTTCGCCGTCTTTGACAACATACTCACTGTCGCGGCGGTAGAGAGCATGTGCCTTGATCGCAGTTTCGACGTGATGTTTCAGGTCCCAGTTTTCGGGATCGGCAATGTTGCCGATGCTCAGCAGCTTCTCAACTTTTTCCCAGCCTTCGTCGGTGACGGTTATGGTCCTGTGCTTCTCGTCTACCGCATAGTCGCCGGTGAGGGTGCGGCCTTCCAGATGCTCGGTCTCTTCTCCACGCTGCAATTGAGGAATAATGCGGTCCACGCGCTGATACTTGTCGGTGGATTCCTCGCTCGCCCCGCTGATGATCAGAGGGGTGCGGGCTTCATCAATCAGGATGGAATCAACTTCGTCCACGATGCCGAAGTTGTGGCCGCGCTGCACGCACTCCTTCAGGTCAAACTTCATGTTGTCGCGCAGGTAGTCGAAGCCGAATTCGTTGTTGGTGCCGTAGGTGACATCAGCAGCGTAGGCCTCGCGGCGCTCGTCATCATCAAGATCATGCACGATCACGCCGACCGAGAGACCTAAAAATCTGTAAAGCCTGCCCATCCACTCCGAGTCGCGTTTGGCGAGGTAGTCATTGACCGTAACCACGTGCACGCCGCGCCCGGAAAGCGCGTTGAGATACACCGGCAAGGTCGCAACCAGCGTCTTACCTTCGCCGGTCTTCATCTCTGAAATCATGCCCTGGTGCAGCACCATACCGCCGATGAGCTGCACATCAAAGTGCCGCATATTCAGCATCCGCCGGCTGCCTTCACGCACCACGGCAAAGGCTTCAGGCAGCACCTCATCGAGTGCTTCCTGCACGATCCTTTTCTGTTCATCTTCAAACTGCTTGGGGTTTTCTGAATCGGGCTCCAAGGCGGCCAGCTTGGCTTGTATGCGCTCTTTGAATTCTTCGGTTTTGGCGCGCAACTGCTCATTGCTGAGCTGCTGCATCTGCGGCTCAAGAGCATTGATCTGCTGTACAACCACGAGCAGACGCTTTATATCGCGCTCATTTTTGGTGCCAAAAATCTTGGCTAGAATCTTGGAGATCAAAGTCTGAATGTACCTCTACGGGGGTTGGCGCCTTTGGGAGCACGCGCCTTCCCATTAAAAGCCTAACATAGCTCCGCACCCATATGGATTAACATGCGGTAAACCCTGTGATAGCTGATCTATTTAGATTAGATGCGCAGCTAATCCAGTTGAATTAGATGTTGCAAAGAGAAATAAGGAGCCAAATCAGATGCAGAAGGAAAGGGCGCTGGCTTACTTCGATCTTGGATGCGTCTGGTCGTAAACCTGCATCATGTGCTTCACGGAGAGCTGTGTATAGCGCTGGGTAGTCGAAAGCCGCTCATGCCCAAGCAACTCCTGGATGGCCCGCAGATCGGCCCCTTCCTCCAGCATGTGCGTGCCGAAGGCATGGCGCAGGGTGTGAGGGTGGATATCCGGAGACAGCCCTCCCGCCACCGCCAGGCTTTTTACAATCCGGCCCACACTTCGCGTCGTAAGCCTGCCTGCTCTCAAGTTAATCAGCAGCGCCGGCGTGCTCTTCTTCTTTGCTGAGAGGATTTGCTGGCGGTCTTTCAGATAGATCATGAGTGCATCTTTGGCGGCTGCGCCAAACGGCACCAGCCTCTCTTTGCGTCCCTTGCCGCGGACCAAGATCACCTCGTTGGAGAAATGTATATCGCCCAGGTCAATGCCCACCAGTTCGGAGTTGCGCACACCGCATCCATAAAGAAGCTCAAAGATAAGCCGGTCGCGGTTGGGGAAGGCGGCCTTTTCTTCTACGTTTATGTTCGGCTCAAAGATTGCGTTCATTTCCTCGATGGTGGGAACCCGCGGTAACTTTTTCGGCAAACGCGGTGTTGCCACCAGGGCCGCTGGATTGTGCTGCACATATTTTTCCCGCCCCAGCCAGCGATAGAGCGAGCGGACCGCCGCCAGTGTGCGCGCAACCGATGGCTTGCTCAATCCGCTTTCGTACAGATGAGAAAGGAACCCGCGAATAGCAACGTGGTCCATCGCACTGAGTTGACCGGCATATTTTTCGGCAACGTAGCCCTTGAACTTGGCCAGATCTTTGCTGTAGGCAGTTATGGTATTCGCAGACGCATTCCGCTGGCGGAGAGATGCCAGGAATTTACCAACTGCGTGCTCGATATTTTCAACTGCCTTTTTGGGACTCATATACGTTTAAGAATTATTTTCTTTGTGTTCCTTTGTGTTTACCTTCGTGTCCTTTGTGGTTAGCTTTTATTCTGCGCTCTCGGATGATGCTTGCGATACTCGCCTTTCAAATGATCGAGCGCTACATGGGTATAAATCTGTGTCGTGGAAATATCCGCGTGTCCCAAAATGGTTTGCACCGTACGCAGGTCGGCGCCTTGCTCCACCATGTGCGTAGCACAGCTATGACGCAGCATGTGCGGGCTGGCATGGCGTCCGGAGGCTGAGGAAGCCCTGCTCACCATCTGCCAGATTCGCTGCCGGGTAAGACGGTGGGCACCGGCAGCGAGAAAAAGCAGGCTGGAAGTGCGCTGGCCGACCAGAGTTGGTCTTCCTGACTCCAGATAAGCTTTGAGTGCTTCCTGTGCGGGCACTCCCAGCGGGGCAATACGTTCTTTGTCTCCTTTGCCGCGCACCAGGACGTATCCTATCTCAAGTTTTAGATCTTCCAATTGCACACCAGTCACTTCAGAGACGCGTAGCGCTCCGGCATAGAGCATCTCCAGCATCGCGTGATTGCGTAGCTCAATAGCGGCAGAATTTTTGTTCTTTCGGATCGCTGCCGATGGCTTCGCGGCCAGCATCGCGTTTACTTCGTCGCGCGCCAGGGACTTGGGAAGCACCTTCCATTGCCTGGGCGTCTCGATGTTCAGAGTAGGATCAGACCCAATGTGCCGGTCGAGCAGCAGGTAACGATAAAACTGGCGCAAAGCGGAAAGCTTACGGGCCACCGAGCGCCCATCCACCCGGTTGGCAAAAAGCCGATCGAGGAAGCTGCGAACATCTTCCCTTCGGACCCGGAGCAGAGTTCGCTTTACGCTGCCAAGATGTGCGGCAAACTGGTTAAGGTCGCGCCGGTAAGCTTCCACCGTCAGGCGCGACAATCCCTTCTCGACTTTGAGGTAATCGGTAAAGCGGGCCAGTAAGGCCGTTTCTTGGGCGTTGCGAATCTCAGCCACATACCTATTATGCTTAGCCGGAACATTCTGCAAAATAGCAAGGGTGATGCATGCCCTTTTCTGAGGGCCCGCCTGCAAAATTTACGTTTTCAAGAGTGCTGGAATAGGTTATATAGGGTTAGGAGAGAGGCGCTCCCCCCGACCTCAATTTCATAGCCCATGGGCAGGAATCCCAATCCGCCGAACCTCGTGACCGCTGTCCACACGGTGGAAAAAACTGAGGTGGCTGAACCTGCGGGGGCAATTTCTGCTGCTCCACCGCTATCATCGTCTCCTTCATCTTCTGGAGTATTGGAGCTCAGCACCCCACAGCAGTCGGTAGAGGAGCTGCGCGAACTCCTGGAAAACGCCAACGACATGATCTATACCCAGGACCTGGAGGCCAACTTCACCTGGGTCAACCGGGCTGCGACAAAAACTACCGGCTACAGCTTCGAAGAATCCATGAAGATGAACATGGTGGATATCGTTGCTCCCGAATACCACGGGCTGGCCGATGCCATGCGCCGCCGCAGGCTGGAGACTGGCGCCAACAATCCGCCTTACGAAGTTGAAATTATCACCAAGGATGGCCGCAGGATTCCGGTTGAAGTCAGCACTCGCTTCATTTACCGGGAGGGTAAGCCGGTGGGCGTGCAAGGCAGCGCCCGCGATATTTCTGAACGCAAGCGCGCTGAAGAGGCCATGGCCGAGAGTGAGCAGCGCTTCCGCGCGCTGGTGCAAAACTCCTCTGACATCATCTCGATTCTCGACAAGAATTATAACTTCCGTTACTTAACGCCAGCGAACCAGCGCCATACCGGATATACGCCGGACGAGAAGTTCGGCCGCAATTGGCTTGAATTCATCCACCCGGAAGATGTTGAGAAGGCACGCAAGGCCCTGGATGACTTGCGCAACAGCGCAGCGGAAGAGGCGGTTATCTCCTACCGTACGCGCCATAAGGATGGATCGTGGCGGCACTTTGAAACCAACGTTCAAAACGCCCTGAATGTAAGTGCCATCGCAGGCATCGTACTGAACTCGCGTGATATCACCGAACGCAGGCTATCGGAAGAGGCGCTTCATCAATACGAGCAGCGTCTTGCGCTGCATGCCCAGCAGACCATCCTGGGTGTAATTGAGTTTGACCGCGATTTCCGCATCAAGGAGTGGAACCCGGCGGCGGAAAGCATCTTCGGTTACACCCGGAGCGAGGCCGTCGGCCAGCCGGTTGACCTGATTACTCCGCCGGCAGCGCGCGAGCATGTGGATCGGGTTTGGCGTAAGACCATGACCCAGAAGCGGCCCACAAGCAGCACCAATGAAAATTGCACCCACGCGGGACGCATTATTCACTGCGAGTGGTCGGCCACGCCAGTGATTGATGCTGAAGGCAATGTCATGGGCGTGATTGCTCTGGTGCAGGACGTCAGCGAACGCCGCCAGGCGGAAGATGCCCTGCGCATATCCGAAGAACGCTACCGCCTGCTGTTTGAGCGCAATCTGGCCGGCGTCTTCTGGGCCTCCTTCGACTGTGAATTTGTAGATTGCAACGAATCGTTCGCCAAGATGTTTGGATACCGGTCCAGGACGGAAGTGCTGTCTCTGAACGGACGCGTGCTCTACCACTCTCCCCAAGAGCACGATGTGCTCATGGCCAGGCTGAAACGCGAGAGGGTCTTTAACAATATCGAACTCGGTCTTCGGCGCAAAGACGGCTCGCCGATCTGGGTCCTTGCCAATATGGCTATCGTAGAGGAAGGCACGGGGGGCAACCTGATCCAGGGAACGGTGATTGATATCACCGAACGCAAATTCGCCGAAGAGGGCCTGCGCAATGCGGAAGGCAAATACCGCAGCATCTTTGAAAATGCTGCTGAGGGAATTTTCCAGACCTCGCTTGATGGGCGCTGGTTGATCGTCAATCCCAAGATGGCGCAGATTTTTGGTTATGCCTCTCCCGAAGAATTGACGCGCGAACTCGACGTCCATCGGAATTACTATGTGCGCCCCGAACGTCGCCGCGAGTTTGTACACAAAATTGATCGCGAAGGTTTCATTACCGGCTTTGAATCGGAAGTGTATTGCAAGGACCGGACCACGATCTGGGTCTCGGAAAACGTCCGCAGTGTTCGCAATGCCCGGGGCAATTTGGTTGGGTTTGAAGGGACCGTCCAGGATATTACCGAACGCCGGCGCGCCGAAGCTACGCTGCTGGAAAACGAACGGCGTCTACGACGGCAAAACGAAATTCTCCGTGAGCTCTCGCAGCGTAAAGCGATTGATCGTGGCGACCTCACCGAAGCCCTGCAGGAAATTACCGAAGCCGCGGCTGAAGTCCTGGAAGTCGAGCGCACCACCGTCTGGCTCTTTAACCAGGACCGTTCTGCGCTGCGTTGCGAAGATGAGTTCGTCCGCAGCAGCAAGGAACATCAAAACGGCAGAGAGTTTCTCGCCCATTACGCGCCCAAGTATTTCGCGGCCATTGCAGAAGAGCGGGCGATCAATACTGATGACGCGGCCGCCGATCCCCGCACCCAGGAGTTCTACAGCCTGCACCTCATCGAGGACAACATCTCCTCCCTCATGGAAGCTCCGATTCGTGCCGGCGGGAAGATGCTGGGGGTCTTCAGCGCAGCCCACGCTGGAAACAAGCGGAGCTGGACGCTCGACGAAGAAAATTTTGCCGGTTCGATGGCCGACCTGGTTTCGCTTGCCCTGGAAGCTTCCGAACGGAAACATGCCGAAGAGGCCCTGCGTGAAAGTGAAAGCAAATTCCGCGCGGTTGCCGAGACCGCGGCTTCCGCCATTTACATCCACCAGGGAACCAGCTTTTTGTTCTGTAACCGCGGCAGCGAAGTGATCTCCGGCTATACGCGTGATGAAATTCTGAAATTGGACCCCTGGGCGCTCGTGCATCCGGAAGATCGCGAATATGTACGCCAGCGCTTCACCGACCGCCAGCGTGGCCTGCCCACGCCTACCCGCTATGAGTATCGAATCGTTACCAAGCTGGGTGAAACCCGCTGGATTGACTTCAGCGGCAGCCTCATCTCCTTTGAAGGACAGGTGGCTTTGCTGTGCACGGCCTTCGATATCACCGAGCGCAAGAAGGGCGAGCAGTTGCAGGCGGCTCTTTACCGGATTGCCGAAAAAACCAATTCGGCCCGCGACCTGGATGAACTTTTTGCCGCCATTCACGGCATTCTTTCCGAATTGGTCTATGCCCGTAACTTCTACATTGCGCTGCTCGACGACCGCAGACAAATCCTGACTTTCCCTTATTTCGTGGATGAGATCAATCCCCCACCTCCGCCGCACAAACCGAGCAAGGGACTAACGGAATATGTCATGCGCACGGGCCAGCCCTATTTGAATTCCATTGCGCAAGAGCGTGAGCTGGCTCGCCGAGGCGAAGTGGAGCAGGTAGGTGCTCCCTCCGTAGACTGGCTGGGCGTGCCCCTCAAAACCGGGGACAACGTCTTCGGGGTCCTTGCCCTGCAAAGCTATTCTCAGGAAAAACGCTTCGGCGAAAGAGAAAAGGAAATTCTCACCTTCGTCTCTCAACATATTGCTACGGCCGTGCGCCGCAAACGCGATGAAGAGGCGCTGCGCCAATCGGAAGCGCGTTACCGCTCGCAGGTCCAGAGCGCCGTGTACGGAATCTACCGCTCCAATCTTCAAGACTATTTTGTTGATGTGAACCCGGCCCTGGTGGCCATGTTGGGATACGACTCTGTGGATGAGGTCCTGGTTTTGAAGCTTTCCACCGAGGTGTACTCCGATCCCAGCGAGCGCGCGGCCTTGCTACAGGAACACAGATTTTCAGAAAGAATTTCTGGCGTAGACGTGCGCTGGAAGCGGAAAGACAGTAAGGTCATCCAGGTGCGTCTCAGCGGACGCGGCCTCTGCAACGAGAATGGTGAAGTGGAAAGCTTTGAAATGATCGCCGAAGACGTGACCGAGCGCCGCGCACTGGAAGAACAACTGCGTCAATCGCAAAAAATGGAAGCTGTGGGCCGGTTGGCCGGAGGCGTGGCCCACGATTTCAACAACCTGCTTACCGTCATCAAGGGCTACAGCGAACTCATGCTCGATCAGGTCAAAGAAGGCGATCCGCTGCGCGACGAAGTGGAAGAGGTGAAAAAAGCTGCCGACCGCGCCGCCGCCCTCACCCGTCAACTGCTTGCCTTCAGCCGCAAGCAGGTTCTGGCCCCCAAGGTCCTCGACCTAAATCAAATTGTCACCACCATGGAGCGGCTCCTGCGCCGCCTGCTGGGAGAAGACGTACATCTTCATACTCAACTTGCGGCAGACCTGGGCCGGGTCAAAGCCGATCCCGGACAGACCGAACAGGTGGTCATGAATCTGGCAGTCAACGCGCGCGATGCCATGCCGATCGGCGGCAAACTCACAATTTCCACCGCCAATGCGGTTGTGCATGACGAAGGCAGGTCAGAACACACCATCCCGCCAGGAGCTTATGTGGTATTGAATGTTTCCGATACGGGAATCGGCATGGATGCTGATACCCGCACCCGCATCTTTGAACCATTCTTCACTACCAAAGAGCAGGGCAAGGGCACCGGACTTGGCCTTTCGACGGTCTATGGCATTGTGAAACAGAGCGGTGGATATATTTCTGTGAACAGCGAACCGGGCATGGGCGCCGCCTTTGAGATTTACTTTCCCAGGGTTGATGAAGCTGTAGATTCCTCCTCCGATATCGCGCCCGGCCAAAACCGCCGTGGCTTTGAAACGATTCTCCTGGTGGAAGACGAGGATGGCGTGCGTACTCTGACCCGCCAGATCCTGCAAAAACACGGTTATACGGTGCTCGAAACCAGTCATGGCGGCGAAGCCTTGCTGGCCTGCGAAAACCACAAACACCCCATCCACCTGCTGCTGACCGATGTTGTGCTCTCGCAGATGAGCGGACGCGAGCTCGCCCAGCGCCTCTCGCAGTTACGGCCAGAGATGAAGGTCCTCTACATGTCCGGATATTCCGAGGACGCCATTGTGCAACACGGAGTGCTTGATTCGGGGACGTCTTTCCTGCAGAAACCCTTTAATACCGAAGCCCTCATTGCCCAAGTACGCGCAGTGCTCGATGCCCCGCGCGCCAAAGCCCTGGTTCAGTAGTTCGTTATTCAGTAAGGGGTAGTGTTATGAATCCGTTAGCGCTGATGAACGCCTGTTCCCGTCGTCGCGTTAGGCACGGCGATTGCCGGCACTGCGGCCAGGCTTTCAGGATTCAGGACATTTTCATGCTTCGGACCCAGACCTAACGCGATGAGAGCGCGCGCGTCCGGGGTAACTTTGGTTTGCCAGCCGTGATCGGCCTGGAAGCGAGTTATGGCGTCTTTTGTGTGCTGGTCCCATTGTCCGGTGGGTTCACCGTCAAGATACTTCTCACGAATCAGCGCGGTCTGGATTTCGCGGGCCCGCTGTTCGTCTATCCCTTGTTGGCCGTGGCGCTTCCATGCTCCACGGCGTTTTGAGCTTACCTTCTTGTGCGTCTTAGTGGCCTGTAGAACGCCTGTCCGCGGTTTAGACGTCATACGCGCCCGGCTATGTGCCTGGGCCATCGTCGAAGCAAGCGACACCCCCAACAGCAGGATGACAGCCGGCATATACCGCGGGATTGATTGTTGAACAGCCATCAAGTACACCTCAATAAATACCCCATCCCTTGAGGGAATGGGGTGGACATAATGTACTACAAAGTAACCTGAAAATGAGCCCTTTTTTTGCACGAAAGGTCACTAGGTGCTCCGCAGTCAATCTGTATAAGATGCGCCAATTTGTCCAGCGGAGCCAGCTTTTTCTAAGGGCTTCGCAGCCAAAACAAGGCTGCTGCGCCGTCGCGAAAAGTTCGCGCTGGACGGCGCTCACTTTTCGCTCATCCTGGTGGGCGACTGCTCATTCTCATTCTACTTACGGGATCGTGCCTCCCAAAAAGGTCGTTGCTCCTTTGGCGTCGCGGCGGCCGTGCATCAGGAATACAACATCGTCACCGCTCTTCAAGCCCGAGACGATCTTACGGAAATCATCTTCACTATTCACCGGCTTGCGGTTAACTTCGAAGATCACGTCGCCCTGGGTCAGGCCCACATCCTCGTCGGCGAATGAGCCCGGTTTCACTTCCTGCACCACCACGCCTTTTCCGGGTGCAACGCCCAGGCGTTCGGCTGATTCAGGTGTAAGGTTTTTCACCGTGACGCCCAGCTTGGATTCGACCGGCTGACTTGTATCGTTATCCGACTCTTCATCACCCAGACGGCTGGCGTACAGCTTGGCGCGGTTGGCGATGGTAACCGCTGTTTCGTCCTCTTTGCCGTTGCGAACGAAGCCAATCTTGGCCTTATCGCCCGGAGCGAGATGCGAAACCTTGTCTACCAGCTCATCACCACTTTTCACCGAGGCTCCATTGACAGAAACGATGGTGTCGCCAATCCTGATTCCTCCCTGGTCGGCTGGGCCTCCGGGGGTAACGTTTGAAACTGTGACTCCCGACTTCACGCCATACATCCGGGCCACAGCCGGATTCGGAGGCTGGAAGCCCACGCCAATCGAGCCGCGGGTTACCCGGTGTTCGGAGCCAATCAGGGCGTTGTAAACATCGGCGGCCACTTTGGAAGGCATCGCGAATCCGACTCCCTGATAGCCTGAGCTTTCGGTGTAAATCGCGGTGTTGATGCCAATGACTTCGCCGCGCATGTTGACCAGCGGCCCGCCGGAGTTGCCGGGATTAATCGCCGCATCGGTCTGGATCATGGATTGGAATTGGCGTCCGGGAACGATGTTGCGGCCTTTGGCAGAAACAATTCCTGCCGTAACCGTGGAATTCAGGCCAAACGGGCTGCCAATGGCCAGGACCCAATCTCCCACCTGCATGGCGTCGGAATCACCCAGCTTGGCTACCGGTAATTCCCGCTTGGCATCAATCTTAATGACCGCCAGGTCGGTTTCTGAGTCAACCCCAACTACCTTGGCCTCATGCAGCACACCTTCAGGCTCATCCTGAAGTTGCACGCGGATACGGTCAGCTTTCTCCACAACGTGATTGTTGGTAAGAATATAGCCCTTGGGATCAACAATTACGCCTGAGCCCAGTGAACGCTGGCGCATACCCTCAGGCACGCCGTTGCCGCCGCCTTGTCCACCAAAAAAGCGGTCAAAAAAGTCCTGGAACGGATCTTGACCTTGACCGCCGCCTTGATCGTCATTTCCCTGCGGGCTATTGCGGCGAGCGCGGGGCTTGATGACCGATTCGGTATTGATGTTCACCACCGATGGCTCAAGCTGCTTCGCAATTTCTGAAAATGCGGAAGAGAGCTGCTGGGGATTGGTCGCCGCAATGTGGATCTGCTGTGCGTCACCCGAGGAATTCTCCTTGCCCTTTACTCCATGACTCGTCACCAGCGTTCCAATCACGATTCCCACAAAGAGCGTGAACGTGATCGTCAAAAAACTGTAGAAAAAACGATGGGCTTTCATTCGTTCAAAAAAGCCACTAAGACGCGGATACATACGTGCTTCCTCCGATAAATGCCTTAAAAAAAATTATACAGTCTGGGGGTTGCAAACGGGACTTCACAGGTTTTGTGGGAATGTCCTCAATAACTCATATTTAGATGCACAGCTCGCCAATTTGTTATCCCAAGGCTATTGTATGCCTTGCACGCACAGATTCTGCAGTGCTGTAAGTCATAGAAAACAAATCAGGGATTTAGCTTCTCTAAAACAAATATTTACGAAACATAATTTATGAAACCAGCTCTCGCTCCGCCGCCTGGCCCTCTCCCACGGCACCCAGGAGCTCGGAGGCCAGCAGGCCAGCGATGATCAGTAGCGCGCCCAATGCGGCCCGTAGTTTCAGGCTCTCTCCCAACACCACGTAAGAGGCCAGCCAGGCAAAGACCGGCTCCAGGGCAAGTATCAGGGCGGTGTTGGTTGCCCCTACAAATTGCTGCGACCAGGATTGGATTGTAAAGGCCGCCGTGGTGCAGAACAGGGCCGTAACCAGGATGGCTATGATCACCCGCCACGACCAGACTACATGGGCGTGCTCCAGCACCGGGACCGAAGGAAGCATGAGAACGGCGGCGGTTGCAATCTGCAGAAATGCGATCTGCTGAAAGGCATGTGCCTTGGTCGCCCGTCCGAGAACAATGATATGAAAGGCAAAAGCTACCGCGCAGACCAGCGTCAGCAAGTCTCCGGTGTTGACGCTTTTAAAATCGCCCCATCCGGCAGCTCCACCGGGGACGGTCAACAAGAACAAGCCGACGAATGCTGCCAGCACTCCCACCACATTCCAGCGGCCTACCGCCTTGCGCCAAAAGATGGCCAGAAAGACCGGTACCAGCACCACTGACACTCCAGTGAGAAAGGCAGATTTGGCCGGGGTGGTGAGCTTCAATCCTGTGGTTTGGAATTCGTACCCCAGCCAGAGAAATATGCCGACGCGGGCGCCAGCCCAGAACGTGCTGGAGGTCATTTTTCGCAGATGCGGCAGATGCACTACCAACATTGCGCCAGTGGCCACCACCATGCGAACGGCATTGAACAGCAGAGGAGAGATGTCGCGCAGCGCATCCTTAATCTGAACGAACGTCACGCCCCAGATGAAAGTGGCCAGAATTAACAAGAGATGCGCTTTAAGATTGCGGGACATAAAAGCAAGTTTCGAGTTTCAAGTTTCGAGTTTCAAGCCTACCGCAACTACTTTCGCCCGCAACTAAACGTGAAATTCCTTGCAGCTCTCAGCACCTCATGGGTGAAATTTTCTTTCTCTGCGTCTCCGCGCCTCCGCGGTGATTCGTTTGTTTTAGTCTGCCAGCGTCAATAGCGCCAGCAAGATTCGTTTCAGCCCCAAATCGCGCCCGACCGGATCGAACCATTCATTCAAAGTATGCGCGCCGCCGCCGCTCCCGCCGGCGCCGATGGTTATGGCCTCGCGTCCCAGGGAGAGCGGAATGTTGGCATCGGTGGAGGCGCAGTGCAGACGCGAGCGGATCCCCAGATGCTGGTCCACCGTCTTCAATACCTGCAAAATACGCGCATCAGTGGCCAGCTCCGCGCTGGGACGGTCGCCAATCCGGCGTATATCGCATTGCACAACTCCCGAGCCGGCGGGTTCGCCAGACTTGAGGCCCGGGGCTTGGTCATTGCTTGCAGAATTGGGCTTTAATCCAGAATTCTTTGTTCCGGAATTCATGGTTCCGGAACTCGTGGTGGAATTGGCCAGGCAACGGCGCAGTTCGTTTTCCAGCCGTTCAATCTCTTCCGCCGACTCCGAACGCAGGTCCACCCGCATGGAAGCCGATTCCGGAATGGAGTTGACCGAAGTCCCTCCCCGGATCACGCCTACGTTGTAGGCCGATTTTTTCTTGGCATTAGCCGGAATCTCGGTTTTATAGAACTCGGCAATGGCGTGGCTGAGGATAGCAATGGGGTTCGCCTCCCCGAAGTCGCTCCAGGAGTGTCCGCCTTTGCCACGCACGGTAACTTCAAAGCGCCGGCTTCCCAGAGCACGTGTGACGAGCGTATCCGTGCCCGCGCCATCCACGATCAAAGTGTAGGCGATGGAATTTTTCCATTTCGTACTGGAGAAGATGTGGCGCATGCCGCGCAGATCGCCTTCACCCTCTTCGCCGACATTGGCGATGAATACAATCGGCAGGGCGTGCGTCAGGCCGCAGGCTTGCATGGCAGCAGCCGTGGCCAGCAGCGCGGTGATGCCGGAGCCGTTATCTGAAATTCCCGGACCCAACAACTTGCCGGCCTCGCGGCGGATTTCGAGAGGCGTTCCTTCGGGAAAAACCGTATCCATGTGAGCCGTAAGGGCGACGAAGGAATCCTGCACGCCAGTTCCCGGACGAATGGCGGTCACATTGCCAGCCTCGTCAACTTCAACTTGCTGCAAGCCCAGATCCTCGAAGTGCCTCTGCAACCACTGGGCGCGTGCGGCCTCGCCAAACGGCGGCGCGGGAATGCGCGTGAGCTCCACCTGCCACCGGCTCAGGGTATTTTCATGGGCGCGAAACCAAGCGAAGGCGTCGTGAACCAGGCGTTGTTCAGCGACTTGTACGACGGCTTGCCGGGGGTGGGCAGCATCGAGCACCGGCCTTCGGCTTTTCACGGAAGACATAGGAAATGAGATTCTACAAGATTGGGGACAGAGATCGAGTCATTGGGTAATCGGGTAATTGCAGAATTGAGTAATTGAGCCTGTGAACAAAATCGCAATTACTAAATCACGCAATTACCCGATTACACAATTCTACAATTGCCCAATCACCCCTGGCAGCATTCCATGATTTCTGCCTCGGTCAACAAGCGGTTAGAAGATTTGGCGCGCTGATAAATGCGATCAACAATCTCGTCTGTCGCTGATACCCCCCTGCGGTCAAGCCAGAACAGGATATTCGACTTGCCCGACATGGGACCGACTTCGATGATCTGCTCCAATCCGAAATAATGCGACGGCACCCCTGAATAAACCGTGTTGGCCAACTCGAGATCGTTTTTCTTGAAAGCCTTGATCACAGCAGCGGCATGCACGCCGGTTGCGGTGCGAAAGGCATCGTCGCCCAGCACAGGATAATTATTAGGAATGGGAACACCTGTGGCCTCGGAGACAGCATGGCAGTAATCTTTGAGCCGAGTGAGGTCCTGCTCCGCCCACGGCGAGATTTCCATCAGCTTCAGGTTCACCAGCATCTGGTCCATTTGCGTATTGCCCACGCGCTCCCCAATGCCGATTGCCGTGCCATGAACACATTCCGCCCCAGCCGCCAGCGCGGCGAAAGAGTTAGCCACAGCCAGCCCGCGGTCACAGTGACCATGCCAATCCACGCGTATCTTTTCGCCAGATGGTCTCACAACTTCATCCATGACAAACTTGATCAACGCCGCAACTCCACTGGGCGTGGAATGTCCACAGGTATCACAAATCACAATGGCACGAGCGCCGCACTCGATGGCCGTTTTGTAGAGCCGCTTGATTGTTTCCGGATCGCAGCGCGAGGTGTCTTCGGTGACATACATGACCTCCAGGCCCAACGAGCGGCCATATTTCACCGCGTCTTCGGTGGTCTTAAGCAGGAAGTCGTCTGTCCAGTCCTCGGCATAACGGCGGATAGGGCTG
Source organism: Terriglobales bacterium (assembly GCA_035487355.1). Classification (NCBI taxonomy): domain Bacteria; kingdom Pseudomonadati; phylum Acidobacteriota; class Terriglobia; order Terriglobales; species Terriglobales bacterium. The sequence continues at coordinate 17,850 of DATHMF010000066.1, forward strand.
GACCCAATAAAAGTCGCGGCTTCGATAGCCAGTCCGGTTTTTTGGGAAATTTCGGCAACCGGGCGAATGTCGTTCTGCACGGTACGCGCCGCGCAGTTGGCCTTGATCTTCAGCTTCGCGCTGACGATCTCTCGGGCCAGGTGTTCTACATCGGAATAAGCCCGCGGCCCAGCGCCCGGCAACCCCAAATCCAGCGAGTTGATTCCCAGCGCTTCCATGAGATGCAGGATCTCGATTTTTTCTTCTATGGAAGGGTCTTTTACCGAGGGCGACTGCAATCCGTCGCGCAGCGATTCGTCGTTGAGAAGTACGCGACCAGCGGGCCGGAAGGCGGCCTCGGGCACATTGTTCCAGTCGTAAATCAGGTTGGAATGTTTTAGCGCCATAACACAGAGTAATTTTAACCGCGGAGGCGCGGAGACGCGGAGGAAATTGAATCATTGAGTCATTGGGTAATCGGTAATTGCGTAATGGGGTAATTGTTGATTGCGCACATAGATTCAATTACACAATTACCAAATTACTCAATTCTTCAATGACCCAATTCCTCCGCGCCTCCGCGCCTCCGCGGTTAAATTATTGACGGCTAATACTTCACGCTTACCAGCCACAGACCGCTGGCGGGTGCAGTCGGCCCGGCGGCGGAGCGCTGTCGCAATTCCAATACACGGCGCATGCGTGGGATAGAAAGACTCCCTCTGCCTACCAGCAGGAACGTGCCTACCAGGTTGCGCACCATGTGATGCAGGAATCCGTTGCCCTCGACGGTGTAAACCAACTCTTCGCCTTGCCGCTCCCAGCAGGATGAAAAAACAGTACGGACAGCAGAGACTTCCTCTTCGTCCTTCCCTTTTTCCGGATCCACTGCGGCAAACGAGGTGAAGTCATGCTCGCCTTCAACTAGGTTTGCCGCCTCACGCATCCAGCCCTCATCCAGCGGAAACGGATAATGGGTTACATAGCGCGCCAGGTGCGGTAGACAGATTTCCTCACGATAAATGCGGTAACGATAGGTCTTGGCGATGGCCGAGTGCCGCGCGTGAAATCCGTTTTCGACCTCCTCCACATTGAGAATACGGATCGCCGCCGGCAGCACATCATTCAAAGCCTTCACCAGGTTGCGTGCCGGGATGGGCGAGGCGATAGCGCACGAGGCCACTTGAGCCAGAGCATGAACGCCGGCATCGGTGCGTCCTGAGCCTTGCGGCAGCACGCGCTCGCTGGTGACGCGTTCTATGGCCTCCGCCAGTGTGCCCTGGATGGTGCGGCGCTCGGGCTGCACCTGCCAGCCGTGGAAATCGGCTCCGTCATAGCCCAGCGTAATTTTGAGGTTTCGGGCCAAAGTTGATTTTTCGATCCCCTTGGACAATTTGAGCATAGTTCATTCGTCTTTAATTCCAAGAGGGTTTGCAAAAAAACGGCTTTGGAGGAAGGGCCTTGCTTTTTCACACGAGCTCTCGGCTTCGCTGCGCGCTGGCCTTCGGCAGAGCGGAACGGCTTTGTTTTCTTTGCTTTCCCAGCACTTCCGCGCGGGCTAACTCATGTCGCCGCTTCGCGGCCTGAATCTTGGACGATGCAGATTCAAAAGACACAAAATCTGGGCTTTTAGCTCCTTGGGGGCTCTAGATTCACCTTCTTGGATTTATGAAGCATGCTCTGAGTGAAAATTTGTGTAGCGAATTTATAGACGCGAAGTGCAGCGTTGTTGAATCTATGGAACAAGGAGAATTCCGTTGATAGCCCTGATTTTGTTTCTGATTGCTCTGGTGGTGCTTTTTGTTGTGGCCTACCGGATGCGGGCTTCGCGCTGATGCAAACCGAATCTAGTATGGCCTCACGGGCCCTGTGTGACAAACGTAACTGTGAAGAAATGACAAGTGTAATGCAACTCGCTTCACAAAAATTTACCCCGCAGTTCAACGAAAGTGCCTGCTGGGCGTCTAACGTTGGTACACTAAATGTTTATTGAACTTAATCGCCGAGAATTCCGTATCAGGAACGTAAACCTTCTTTTTGCAGTCTGATGTACCCACATTAATTTTTTGGAGAAGATGATGCATTGTGTGCGAGGCTTACTCAGTTCAGTTCTGATTTTTTTAATGATCGTGGGGCCGAGTCCGGCTTTGATAGCGCAGGATTCGGGTTCCGGTCCCAATGCTGCACCGCAGCAACCGCCGGCGCAGGCGCAGCAGGCAGGGCAAACCCAGAGCGCTCCGCCTTCTGCTCCGCAGCCGCAGGCCACTGCTGCCCAGCCGGTGCGATTGATTGACTACAGCAAGCCGCGCTCGCACATCTTTAATCCCATTGCGCCATATATGCCGAGGCATGTGCCCGAAGCTTCTCTGCAAAACTCGCCGCGCATCGAGCAGCTCGTGCAGAACGGCACCATCATGCTCTCGCTGGATGATGCCATCGCGCTCGCCCTGGAAAACAACCTCGACCTGGCCATTGCGCGCTACAACCTCAGCATCGCGGATACGGATATTCTTCGCGCCAAGGCCGGGCAAGCCACCCGCGGCGTCGCTACCGGCATTGTGCAAGGCACGCAAGGCGGCGGTGTGGGCGGTTTCGGAGCTGGAGCCAGCGGCGCGGGGGCGGGCGGCACCAGCGTCGGCACCGGCGGAGCAGGTGCGGGAGCCGGCGGTATTGTGACCTCGACTTCTGGCGTGGGACCTTCGGTCGAGTCTTTCGACCCCTTTGTGAGCGGGACCTTGCAGCTTGAGCACTCGGTCTCTCCGCAAACCACGTCATTCATCACGGGCGCAACGACGCTTGGCCAAAATACAGCCGTAGGCAATTTCACTTATTCCCAAGGTTGGGCCACTGGAACCGCAATGTCGTTGGCTTTTGACAACTCGCGTTCTGCCAGCAACAATTTGCGTTCCGTTCTGCAACCCTCTCTTTCTTCCAATTTTCGCCTTACCATGCGGCAACACCTGCTGCAGGGCATCGGGATCAATAGCCAGACCCGGTTCATCCGCATCGCCAAGAACGACAAGAAGATTTCCGAATCCGCCTTCCGGCAGCAGATCGAAACCACGGTCGCACAGATTCAGAACATCTATTGGGACCTGGTCAATGCCTACGAAGATTTGAAAGTGAAAGAACGGTCGTTGGCGTTGGCCAATAAAACCCTCGGAGATAATCGCAAACAGGTGGAGATTGGCACACTGGCCCCCATTGAGATCGTGCGCGCGCAAAGCGACGCTGCCGCTCGCCAGCAGGACCTCATCGTCTCGCAAACCCAGTTACAGTTGCAGCAATCGCTCATAAAAGTGGCCATTACGCGCGATCTTCCGAAAGGGTCTCCGCTGGTGAATGCTCCCGTCATCCCCACCGATACCATGACTCTGCCTACGGACGAAGCCCCGCCTTCCGTAGATGATTTGCTGCAACAGGCGCTCGCCAACCGTCCTGAAATTGAGCAATCCAACATAGACCTCGTAAACCGCGATATCTCCAAGAAGGCCGCGCGCAATGCTCTGCTGCCTACTGTAGACCTTTTCGGTTTCTATGGCGCCTCGGGATTGGCGGGCAATCAAAGCCCGCTTGCCACCTGCGCCGCCAACCCTTGCACGCCAGCGGAGGCGGCCAGTGGAAAATTGGTTCCTGGCCTAATCAACCCTACGGGATTCAACAACGCCTTCGCCCATCTTTTCAATAGCAGTTCACCCGATAAAGGTGCGGGCATCAACATCACGATTCCCATTCGCAACCGCGCCGCCCAGGCCGATCAGGTGCGTTCTGAGCTGGAATACCGCCAGGCCGAACTCCGCCTGCAGCAGCTCAAAAATCAGATTGGCATTGATGTCCGCAACGATGTGTTCGCTCTGCAACAGAACAAGGCCCGCGTAGTGGCCGCCCAGGAAGGCCAGCGGCTGGCGCAGGAATCTCTCGACGCGGAGCAGAAAAAATATGCTCTGGGCGCTTCGACCACTACGCTTGTCCTGCAGACGCAGCGCGACCTGGCGCAATCCGAGTCGAACACGGTGGCAGCCATGTCTGCCTATGAGAAATCGCGGGTTGAACTGGATCGTGTGACTGGGAACACCCTGCAGCACAACAGCATTCAACTGGCTGATACCGAAGCAGGCGTGGTGAACATAATGCCGGTGACGCCTAACGTTGTGCCGCGCACCGAGCCCATCACCGACCAGTCGCAACCCTTGCCGCAGTTGCCGCCGCAACCGCAGCAACCACAAGCACCACCGCCACAGTAACTGCAATAGGCTATTTGTAGAGGCGCAGCATGCTGTCTTTACGCAAGACCTTGAGGGACACGAAATTTTTCGTGTCCCTTTTCGGTTTGTTTCTTGGTTCCTTTGTGCTCTGTGTCTCTGCAGTGAGCTATGATCAAGCCTGTGACGCTCTCCATCTGCATCATCACCTTCAACGAAGAGGCGAACCTCGGCCGCACGCTGGAGAGCGTTTCCGGGCTGGTGAAGCAAACCAAGGGTGAGATTATCGTTGTGGATTCCGGCAGCACCGACCGTACCGTGGAGATCGCCAAAAGCTATGGGGCCAAAGTGTTCGCCGAACCCTGGAAGGGCTACCCCGGCCAAAAGAATTCGGCGATTGAAAAAGGCGGCGGAGATTGGATTCTGTTGCTCGATGCCGACGAGGTTCCGAGCCAGGAACTTGCCTCAGAAATTCTGGCAGTCGTGGAAGGGAAAAAGAACGGCCCAGTCGGCTTCTGGATGCGACGCAAAAACCTCTTCCTCGATCGCTTTCTCATGCACGGTGGTGATTACCCTGACCCCAAATTGCGCCTTTTCCGCAGAGGAACAGGAAGAGTCGAGGATCGCCTGGTGCACGAAACCATTGAGCTGAAAGGTCCAACGGGAACTCTCGCCGGAGAGTTGCTGCACTACGGCCATCCCACTCTCGATGGCTTCATCGAGCACCAGAATCGGTATTCCACGCTCGGCGCTCAAATGGCGGTCAAAGACGGCAAGCGCGGATTCAGCTTCATCAACATCGTTATCCGTCCCCCACTCACATTCTTTTACAACTACCTTTTGCGTCTGGGATTCCTCGATGGCAAAGCCGGCTTGCTGCACCACATCAACCACGCGGTCTACGTGAGCTGGAAGTATGCGAAAGTATGGGAGATGACGCGAGAAGCCAATTCACCAGAAGCCAATTCACCACAGAGACAGAGAGACACAGAGAAGAATTGAGTCAGTGTGATTGGGTAAGCACGAAGTATGAAATATGAAGTACGAAGTAGGAAGTAGGAAAATAAGAGCTCGAACTCCTTACTTCGCACTTCCTACTTCGCACTTCCTACTTCGTACTTACCCAATTCTCCGTGTCTCCGTGGTGAAATCGCCTTCTTCCGCTGCTATCATTACAAGTAGCGCACATGCCCCAGAAGAAAAAAGACGTTGCCGAGAGCCTGATTCACGACGTCTTTGAGGGCCGACATCCATCCGACTCCGAGAAACAATGGGCAGAAGAGACGCTCGCGCCCGCGCTGGAGAAATCCCCTGAAAAGCCCATCGGCGCGCCCACCGGAACCAACCTTGATGAGCATGGCAACGCGCGCTTTACGACCATCTCAGGCTATCCGGTGCGCCGGCTCTACACCGAGGCTGACCTGCCGGAAGACTGGTCGTACGAAAAATATTTGAACCATCCCGGAGAGCCGCCGTTCACGCGCGGCATCCACGCTACCGGATACCGCGGCCGGTTGTGGACCATGCGTCAGTTCTCCGGTTTCGCTTCGCCGGAAGAGACCAACCAGCGCTACAAGTATCTGCTGGCCCACGGCGGAGGCGGGCTCTCGGTTGCGTTTGATCTGCCCACGCTCATGGGATACGACTCCGACCACGCGCAGAGCGAAGGCGAGGTCGGCAAGTGCGGCGTCGCCATTGATTCACTCGAGGACATGGAAATTCTTTTCGACGGCATTGATCTGGAGAAAACCACGGTTTCCATGACCATCAATTCCCCGGCCTCGGTGCTCTGGGCGATGTATCTAGTCGTCGCCGAAAAACAAGGCGCGGATTGGACGAAAATTTCCGGCACTATTCAGAACGACATCTTGAAGGAATACATCGCGCAGAAGGAATATATTTATCCGCCCGCGCCCTCGAT
>DATHMF010000067.1 GCA_035487355.1 Terriglobales bacterium
TGGAAGATCTCGCCCGGGTGCAAAAGGAACGGGAATGGCCGACGCGGGTGATTCAGCGGATTCAGGCCACGGTGCAGAACCGGGTTGTCGCCCGGGTGCTGCAATCGCAGACGGAGATGCGAATACCATGGACCGTGCGGCTCTTCTTCAAGATTCCCTTTTTGAAGAACACCGTGGCGCGGATCCTGGGATTCGGAGTGCGTCCAGAGCACGTAGAGAACTGAGCGCCTGGAATGACGATGAGAAGGAATGCTTCAGGGGGCCCGCTAGATCTTCGTACGCAGCGTCTTGACCAACCGGCGGAGAGCTTTTTCGTTGCGGCGGTACCATCGCCATTGACCCTGCTTCACGGCGTCGACCAGGCCGGCCTTGGTCAGGATGGCCATGTGATGCGAGATGGTCGGCTGGGAGAGGCGCACGCGTTCTTCAATGTCGCCGGCGCAAAGGCCGGTTTTTCCCGTGGAAGGGGCGCTCGTTGAACCTGCGCTGCGTTCTTTGAGGGCGAGGAGGATGCGGCGCCGCGTGGGATCGGCAATGGCGTGAAGCGTCTGGTCGAGAGAACTGGGTGAAGTGGTCATGGATGGACTAGGAATAGCTGTTAAATCGACGGTTGTCAATATGAATGCTGTGGGAAATTCTCAGGGTCGCTGCCGCGTGGCTCGCAGCCACTCGATGCGGGTGAACTCGAGGTAGCGCACGTCATTGTCCGGGAGGGAGCATTTCGACTGGTCCAGGTGCGGGGCAAGGGTTCCGCCGCGGATCCAGTAGCCGGTTGCGTCCTGCTTGAGAATGGTTGAGTCGAGCGGGTCCATGCCGTGCAGCTTGAAGACGACACGGCGGTTCAGCAGGGGATCAAGCTTCATAGGACGCTTCACTTCTTCTTCATTTCTATTTCTTCAGGATTGGGTTGTATCCGTCGTTGATGAGCCGGCCGCGCATTGCTTCCGCGTCTTTAATGTCGGCGAAAGGGCCGACCTGCACGCGAAACAGCTTGTCGGTGGAGGAATTGCCGGCCACGAAGGCGGGATACTGTTTTTTCTTGAGAGCATCGACCAGAGCATCGGCGTCATCCTGCTTGCTGACGGCGGCGACCTGCACGAAATAACCGACGGTGGGGGGCGCGGCCATGGGATCGGGCGGGTTGGCCGCCTGCGCTTCACTGCTGGAGGAAGATGCTCCGGGGGAAGATCCTGCTGCGGGGGACACGCCCTGTGAAGACGCGGGAGCTTGAGCCGCCGCGGCGGGGGTCGATGCCCTGTCAGCAGAGGCTGGCGTCAGTTGCGCATTGGCGTCCTTCTGCTCGACCGCTTTGTAAACGTCATCGGAGGAGCCGGTTGAGGGGACGTGGAGCTGGCGGGTTTGGGGCCGTTGGATGGAGTTGGCAGCGGGGACGGCATGCTGGTTGCGGCGAGTCCGGCGTCTGATTTGCGACCGAGGGTGTAGCCGAGCGCGAAGAAGACGGCGCAGACCATCACCAGGCCGAAGAAGAGGCCCAGCAGTTTCGCGGTGCCTAATGTGATTTCAGTGTCTTGTGAGGAATCCATCGCCACTATGTACCTCGGGGCTAAAGCCCACTTATCGAACAGCTCTTATCGCAGCGCTGGAAGCGCTGCGCCACCGGAATCCTGCGAAGGCAAAGTCCACTACGCGGACTTTGCCGCAGACTTGTCATCACCCTTGCCCAGCAGCTTCTGCAGACCAGAGAAAAAGTCGACGGGAACGGGGAAGATTACGGTGGTATTTTTCTCGACGCCGATTTCCGTCAGAGTCTGCAGGTAGCGGAGCTGCACGCTGACCGGTTCAGTGGCCAGCAGATGCGCGGCGTCCACCAGGCGCTGTGCGGCTGAGTACTCGCCTTCCGCGTGGATAATTTTGGAACGCTTTTCGCGCTCGGCTTCGGCCTGCTTGGCCATGGCGCGCAACATGGTTTCAGGCAGATCGACCTGCTTGACCTCAACGTTGGTTACCTTCACGCCCCAGGGAGCGGTATGTCCGTCGAGGATGGTCTGAATGCGGGCGTTGAGTTTGTCGCGGTGGGCGAGCAATTCATCGAGTTCAACTTCACCCAGCACAGAGCGCAACGTGGTCTGCGCAAACAGGGAAGTCTGATAGATGTAGTTAGAGACCTGCACCACGGCACGGTTGGGATCAATCACGCGCAGGGTGATGACGGCGTTTACTTTTAACGTGACGTTGTCGCGGGTAATGATGTCTTGCGCGGGAACTTCCATGGCTTCCTGACGGAGCGAGACGCGGACCATCTTGTCAAAAGGCCGGAAGACAAGGATGACGCCCGGCCCTTTGGGGTTGGGGTAGAGTTTACCGAGGCGGAAAATCACGGCGCGCTCGTACTCACGCAATATGTTGATTACTGAGAATAGATAGATGACAATAAAAATAACAAAACCGATGAAAAGGATTCCAAAACCACTATCCATTCGACACCTCCGCACTTTCTTTCTTTAATTTTACAATTTGAGCAACTGCGGGATTGTATACCACCAAACGACTTACGACCATTACGGATTTTTGTCTTTGTTCTCTTCTGGTTCTACTTCAAGTTGCAGGCCATGCACGGCACGGACGCGTACTCGCGATCCGATATCCGCCGGGACCCGGCTAACAGCATTCCACATCTCACCCATAACAAATACCGTACCCTCGGGGGCCAGTGGGACACGCACAACGGCAATCTCGCCGATCAATCCTTCCTGCCCGGTCTGCACTTTATTGCGCCGCGCCCGGATGGCAAGCGTCATGATTACAGCCGTCATGATTCCGAAGGGGATGCTGACTGCCAAAGCCGTAGCCAGCTTGACGCGCATTTCCGGGATGGGGCCATCCACCAGCATCAAAGACCCGAGCACCAGCAGGCCAATTCCACCGACGGTGAGCACACCGTGACTCTGAAATTTTGCCTCCAAGGCAAAAAGGACGAAGGCTGAGATGATAAGCGCCAATGCCGCGTATGAAATAGGCAGCAAATTGAAGGCAAACGCAGCCAGTAGTATTGCAATGAATCCGATTACTCCGGGGACGATCGCGCCAGGTGTGTTGAATTCTACGTAAAGCGCAAGGGCGCCGATGATGAACAAAATCAGAGCAATATCCGGATCGAGCAAATAGCTCATCATGCGCTGCTTCAGCGTTATCTCATATGTCTTAACCACGGGTGAGGAGAGATGCAGCGTGGTCTGGCTTCCATCGAAGCGCTTGATAGTTTTGCCGTCGAGCTGTTTGAACAGGTCCGCTTCATTGGGAGCGATGTATTCGATCAGGTGCTGGTTGAGGGCTTCCTGCTCCGTAAACGATTTTGATTGGCGAACGCCGCTTTCGGCCACCTCAACATTGCGTCCACGTTTGGAGACGAACGAGCGCATGAAGGCAGCCGCGTCATTCTCCAGCTTCTCTTTCATTACATCATCCATCTTCGCGCCGAAGATCACAGGATGCGCCGCGCCGGTATTTGTGCCCGGCGACATAGCGGCCACGTCAGCCGATTCGAGAATAAAGAACCCGGCGGAAGCGGCCCGGCTGCCGGTGGGAGTCACATAAACGATGACGGGAACGGATGAAGCCAGAATTTTGGAGATGATCTCGCGGGTTGAATCCACCAGCCCCCCCGGCGTGTAGAGCTCCAGCAGCACGGCTTCGGCATGGTCCTGCTGGGCCAAGTCTATTGCACGGCTGATGTATTCCTGGCTAATGGGCTGAATTGTGTCATCTACCACAACCTTCACTACTTCCTGCCGGCCTGCTGATTCAGCAGAGGTAGCGGCACAGAACGCCAACAAGACAAACGCGAATTGGATAAATCGCTTCATGGTTTTTGCAGCGGCTGCGCTTTCCCCGCGAGCTTGGCTGCGATCTCCTGATGCAGGGCCTGGGCTGCAACGTACGATGGGTCGAGCGCCAGCGCCTTATCGGCCTCCGCCTGGGCCGTCTGCGTGTCGCCTTCCTTCAGACTGAGCTCTCCCAGAATTGTATGCGCTTCGGCGGAGGGTTGCAGCTTGGCAGCAAGATTGGCCTCGCTGCGTGCCCCGGCAATATCGTCGAGTTTTTCCAGAACGTGCGCCAGGCCGCTGTGCGCTGCAGCATTCAACGAGTTGATGTGAATGGCTTCTTGAAACTCTTTTTGCGCTTCGGTCACAAAGCCCTGGGTGAGCAAATTGAGGCCCTGTTCCACGTGATAATCGGCGTGCGTCTGCGGATCGGAGCTGACCAGCCGCGCTTCGTTGGCGTTGTCAATTTCCATGGCCAACTCGCGAAAAGAAGTCTCGTCATAGTTGCTCTTGATCCGCTCCAGCGGCAATTTGGTAAACACAGCGTGGGGCAGGAGCGCGGAATCGAGCAACCCCCTGGCTTCTTTGTCGTCCGAACGCAGCACCAGGGCTTCACGCAGTTGCGACGTGGCGCCATTGACGTCGCCCGCGCGCAGCAGAGTGACAGCCAAATTAAAGCGGTAATCGGAGTCGTTCGGATCAGCTTGCACAGCTTTGCGAAAATACTCAACCGCGCTCTTGCCGCGCCGGCTGGAGACCACGCCTAGGTTGTTGTAAACCTCGGTCAACGGCATCTCTGAGGCGACGAAGGCGAAGCTGCTCTCGGCGGTGGCGAAGTCCCCGGCATAGTAGGAACTCAAGCCTGCATCGAAATTTGCCTCCAGGGCCTGAGGGCTGTTTTTGGCAATCTGTTTGAAAGTGGGAATAGCTTCCGCATAGTTGTGTTCTGCGTAGTACGCTTTTCCCAGTTGCAAGAGGGCAAGACTGTAAGAGGGGCTGAGCCGCACAGCCTCGCGCAGGCGTTTGATCTTCTCATCATTCGATCCTGCCATGATGCCGCGAATGTAGTTTTCCAGGGCATCCAGACGGATGGGAGGGGAAGAGCTGACAAATTGATTGCGCGAAGAAACCTGGTCCGGGTCCAGCACACGTAGCAGGTCCCAGGCCAATCCGGATTGCAGGTCAATAAGATTTGCGAGTGGACCTGATTCGCTGACTTCCGGCGAAAGCCGCAACGTATTCATATCGAGCAACTGGGCGCTCGACTGGAAGATTTGCCCGTCGAAGTTGTAGTGGCCCAGGACCACGTAATCCACGTCCATCTGTTGGGCAACTTCGAAGATGGTGGCGCGTGAGAGCTTAACGTTGGCAGGGATGCCGAGGCGGTCGAAGGCGTAGCGGCGTTCATCGCGCGCGATGATATACATCGGACTCGAACTCATGCGCTGGCTCAACACTTCGGGGAACGACTCGCTGATCCATTCGAGTCCGGGCGCGTGCGACTGATTTTCAAATGGCAGGATAAGCAGCGTGTTGGCCACGTGCGACTCGGTTGCAGCGCACACGGCAGAACCCGTAGTCAGTATGAGGACCAGCCCTAGAATGACGAAATGGGTGCGTACCTTCAAACCTGATTAAATTATAGCGGGCTCCGCAGCCAAAAGAAGAGGCAGTGGTGCAGTTTGAGATATCCACCCACGGGAGGCGTGGGCAAGATGCCCACACGACAGCTGGCGAGACGCCGGCGCTACGTCAAACTGAGCCACCACCCCCGGGCTTGCTGGGGACCCCGACTCGCGCTATACTCGCGCTCACACGGCGCTTGCTACGCGTTCACCCGGTTTGGCTAAGGGCAGCCAAAACAAGGCTGCTGTACTTGGTCCGCCGGTTAGCGCGGAGCTTGCAAGTAAGCTCTTGAAGAATTGTAGCCTTGCGCTATAATTCGGCAACTTATTCATGTCAAAAGCGGAGCGAGCTTCCGAGCGCGGTGTACGTGCCAGCGTAGCTGTGGTTGGTTCTGCATTGGCGCTGGCGCTGCTGATTTTGGGCCTGGTGGCAGCCCGGGGCCGCACTGAGTCTCCGGTTCTGTTGGCCGAACTCAATCCACCCACTATTCCAGCAGATGGTCACAGCACGATGCTATTGCGGCTTCACGCCAGTGATGGACGCGCGCTTTCACCCAGCCAAATTTCCCTTCACTTTTCTCAGCATTCGCCCAGTTACCATGTTGATTTTTTAGCGCCGGATGGCAATGGAGTCGAAGCAAGAATTTCTGCGGGTATTCTGCCGGGTGAGGGCGAAGCGCTGGTTCGAACGCCCCACCTCAAGCCGGTGCGCATTCGTTTTACAGCAGAGCCGGATTACAGCGACCGCTTTGGCGACGGCACGCCTGACTTTTTGCGTCTGGATGCTCCCGCCGACCGCGATGCCTTCCGGCGGTGGTTCACACTGCTGGCGGAGGTAGAAGCAACCCAACCCACGGAGAAACTGCCGGCGGAGATCAACGATTGCGCCGGGCTTATCCGCTTTGCCTATCGCGAAGCCCTAAGCACACATGATCAGGTCTGGATGGCGCAACAACGCTTGCAGGCTGCGCCGGGGGTTGCTTCCGTAGAAAAATACCAGTACCCCTTTACACCCTTGGGCGCGGGATTGTGGCGGATACAACCTGGCAGCTTTCAATCCGATGATCTTAGCGACGGCGCCTTTGCCCAGTTTGCTGATGCCAAGACCTTGAAGAACCTGAATATGCATTTCATCAGCAAAGACCTGCGCCAGGCGCATCCCGGAGATATTCTTTTCTACCGCCAGCTCCAGCAAAACTCTCCTTATCACTCCATGATTTTTGTAGGACACAGCCAATTGCAACCCGAGCTGCACGATCCGATTGTGATTTATCACACAGGTTCCATCGGCAAGTCGAAGGGAGAAATTCGTGCGCTGCGAATTTCTGACTTGATGAATTTTCCCGCGCCACGCTGGAGACCGCTGGCGGGGAACAGCAATTTTCTGGGCGTGTATCGCTGGAACATTTTGAAAGAGGCAAACTAGTGCGACTGCAAAAACGATTTGCGACGTGGCTTCTGGCATGGCTTCAAGTTTGGCTTCTGTTGACCAGCTTCTTAGGGGCGTCTGCCAAAGAGCCGGGAGCGTATTTCTCAGTCAGCAGCGACCGGACGTATCTTCCGAATGAAAAAGCCAAGATTCGCGTCTACGCCAACGGAGTGAACGCACTGGAGTTTCGCCTCTATCGGGTCAACGATCCGGCGGCGTTCTTCGAGAAACTCGATGACGTCCACAGCTTCGGCCACGTCACCTCCGAAGGGCCAGTGGAAGAGAAGACATGGATCGAAAGTTTTCACGACTGGAAAAGCTCACTGTGGTACCGCGTCCGCAATTTCATGCGCAGCCAGTACTCGGAAGAATCGCGCAGCAAGATTCGCGAGGCGCAGGCGGAGGCAGCACGCAGCAAGCTCAGCACCGCGACCGTGTTTGCCATGGTTCCGCTGCTCAACTCCAAGCAACTGGTTGCACGCTGGAGCCAGGAAGCAACTTCCGGTGAAATTTCCGAGACCAGCGAAGTTCCGGTGGATAACCTTAAAGCCGGCGTATACATCGTTGAGGCGACGGACGGCACTTTGCGCGCCTATACCGTTCTCGTGATCAGCGAACTGGGCTTCGTCACCAAGACCGCGCCCGGCCAGTTGCTGGCCTACACAGTGAATCGCCGCAGCGGCGTGCCCGTTCCAGACGCTTCCATTGTGCTGTGGGGCAGCAAAAAGGAAGTTGTTCAACTTAAGAGTGACAGCAACGGCCTGGCCGAAAGCGCGATCCAGGACCCCAAGCTGGAAAATACATGGATTCTGGCACAGAACGGCAATGATGTCGCTATTGTTGCGCCCTATTCGCTCAACATGAGCAGCAATACCGGCCGCGACTGGACCGGGTTCGTTTACACCGATCGTCCGGTATATCGTCCTGGACACACGGTCCATCTCAAGGGAATTTTGCGCAATCTCACCGGTGACAGATACAAGGTCCCGGCAGGCACGCCTGTGCAGGTCACGGTGACTGATCCCACCAGTAAGACTGTCTTCCAGAAAAGCCTCACGCTCTCACCCATGGGCACCGTGCATGCCGATTTCGATATTTCTCCCGGCGCGGCGTTGGGGTATTACTCCATTTCTATTTCTCCTCCTACCAACGAGGGCGGAGCCAACGGCTCATTCGACGTGGAGGAGTACAAAAAACCTGAATACCAGGTGAAGGTGAATCCAGAAAAGCCGCTGGTATTGCAAGGCGATCCGATCAACGCAACCATTGATTCCCGCTACTACTTTGGGGAACCTGTCGCCAACGCCAAAGTGACATATGTCGTACATGTCTCCGATTACTGGTCGCCTTACTTCGATCAGGATGAAGAAGGTATGCCGCAAGCCGATGAAGAAGGTGGTGGTGGAGAAGAAGGGGGAGGAGATCAAGGCGACTATTACGCAGGCGAGCAGGCTTCGGAGGAAACCGGACAGCTTGATGCTAACGGCCAGTTGAAGATCACCATTCCCACCAAGGTTACAAAGCGTAAGAACGATGTGCGCTATCGCATTGAAGCCCGCGTTATGGATGCCAGCAACCGCGAGATTTCAGGGTTCAGCTATGTATTGGTTCCTTATGGCAGCTTCCAGGTGGGAGTGAGCGCGCAAAGCTACTTCTACCGCCTGGGCGACAGGGCGCAATTCAACGTACAGGCGCGCGACTACAACGGCAAACCGGTGCAGACACCGGTGCACGTTGAAATCTCTAAATACGACTGGCGTGCTGAAGAACACAAATATAAACCTATCCAGTCCAACGACAGCCAGACCGACGCCAATGGGCTGGCCAACGTCAGCTTCAAGATCCCCAGTGCCGGCGACTTCGCCGTTCGGGTCACGGCCAAAACGCCAGAAAACCGCGAGGTGAGCGGCGAAACCTGGGTTTGGATTGAAGGCCAAGGCAGCGACTGGTATGGCGGCGAGACACGCGAGATCAAAATCATTCCTGACAAGAAATCTTACAGCGTGGGCGATACCGCCAAGCTCATGCTGATGACCGGCGTTTCCGATGCGCACATTCTGATCACGACAGAAGGCCACAGCATTCAGTCGCACCAGATTGTCACGGCCCACGGGCCCACAGTGAATGTCGAGATTCCAATTACGGCTGACTGCCAGCCCAATATTTTTGTTGGCGCAGTTTTTGTGCGTGACGATCAGCTCTATCAGGCCAGCAAGAATGTGAAGGTGCCCGCGGTCCAGCAGAAGCTGGATATTCAGATTCAGCCGTCCAAGCCGCAATTCCAGCCGGGCGAAAACGCCAGTTACTCCATTACCGTCAAAGATTCAAAAGGCAATCCGGTTGCCGGTGAGTTTAGCGTCGGAGTGGTGGATGAAGCAATTTACGCGATTCGTCCTGATACCACTGACATTGTGAATGCTTTCTACGGTAGCCGCTGGACCGAGGTGCAGACTGAGTCATCCTTGGGCTTCTACTTCCACGGCGAGGCAGGCAAGAGAGAGATGCCGATTGCCGGGCTCGGTCGAGCGTATCGCTCGCTGGCGCAGTTGAAGCCAGCCAATGAGACGCTGGTGCAACCCAAAATCCGCAAGGCGTTTCCCGATACGGCACTCTGGGTTGCCGAGGTGAAGACCGACGCCAGCGGTCATGCCCAGACCAACGTGGCATTCCCCGACTCGCTCACCACATGGAGGGCCACGGTACGCGGCGTCACCAGCGATACCAAAGTGGGCAGCGCAGTGCAGCGCGTGATCGTACGCAAGAACCTGATGGTGCGGCTTGCTGTGCCCCGCTTCTTCCGCCAGGGCGATGAGGTTGTGGTGTCGGCGATTGTCCATAATTATTTGGAAGACACCAAGACCGTGCATGTCTCGCTGGATGTAACTGGACTCGATGTCTTGCAGGGTGCGACCACAGAGGTCACAGTCCCGAGCAAAGGCGAGGCCAAAGTTGATTGGCGCGTTAAAGCTCAGAACGTTCGCCAGGCCACGCTGATAACCAAGGCGCTGACCAACGAAGAGTCTGATGCCATGCAACTCGATCTTCCGGTTGTGCCCTTTGGCGTGAAGATGGCGGATGCCAAATCCGGATCGGTCGTCAGTGCTTCGGGCCAGCAGGATGTCACCATCAACTTCCCGGCGGGTACGGAGCTTTCTTCGCACTCGCTCGACCTGAGCGTTACACCGTCAGTCGCGGGAACCATCTTTGGTGCGCTCGACTATCTGACGGCGTATCCGTACGGTTGCACCGAGCAGACCATGTCCAGCTTCCTGCCCAACATTGTTGTGGCCAAGGCTTCGCAAGATCTCGGACTCAAGTCAACCATCAATCAGGGTGAATTACAGCAGAAGATCCGCGCCGGTATGGACCGCCTCTATGACTTCCAGCACGATGACGGCGGTTGGGGATGGTGGAAGGACGACGAAAGCGCCGTGTTCATGACGGCGTACGTGGTCTCTGGTCTCAGCCAGGCGCAGGCTGCCGGTTATGACGTGAAAGACGGAGTCATATCGCGCGGCCAGGATTGGCTGAAAGGCTCGCTCAAGAAGTATCCCAACATGCGCACTGACCTGCGTGCTTACGTTGCTTACGCCCTGACGCAGAGCGGCAGCAAAGACACTGATCTGTTGAATACCATCTGGGACAGCAGAGGCAAAGCCTCAGCCCAAGGCCTGGCGATTACCGGATTGACACTGCAAATTGCCGGTGATGCCCGCGCCAAGGACGTTGCCGAGGACTTGGAAAAGCAGGCCAAGAGCAGCGACGTGGAAGCGTGGTGGGATAACTCCTTCGACTACCTGATGGAGTATGAAATTGATGATTCACCCGAAACCACAGCCTATGCCGTCAAGCTGCTGAGTTTGGTGAAGCCGCAAAGCCCGCTGCTGTCCAAGGCTGCTTTCTGGCTGGCCACGCACCGCGATGACGGATATTTCTGGTTCAGCACGAAACAAACCGCCATGGTGGTCTATGGACTCACTGATTACCTGAAAGCCAGCCGCGAACTGAACGCTGACTTTACGGTGCAAGTTTCCGTCAATGACAAGCAGGTGCTGACGCGCAAGTTCACCGCGGCCGACACCACTTCGGGTATCGTTCCGGCTGTCCATATCAACTTTGATCAACTGGCAGCGGGCGCAAACAAAATTCATATCAGCAAGAGCGGGCAAGGAAGGCTCTACTGGTCCGCGCGCGGCGAGTACTACTCGACGGAGAAGAAAGATATCCAGAACAATCGCATTGCGCTCAGCATCACCCGCGATTACTTCCGCCTCATTCCGCAGAAGAAAGAGGACAAGATCGTGTACAAACTTGATCCGTTGACGGGCACGGTGCAGCCGGGCGATGTGATTGCGGTCAAACTCAACATCGGCGGCAGCGACTGGCGCTACCTGCTGATTGAAGACCCCATACCGGCTGGGACGGAGTTCATTGAGCGCGATGACTTGTATGACGTTCAGGACAAGCCCGGCTGGTGGGAATACTGGTTCTCGCGGCGTGAGTTCCACGACGACCGCGCAGTGTTCTTCCAGACCTATTTCAGTGGCCGGCACGATTACTTCTATCTGCTGAAGGTCGTGAATCCTGGTAAGTTCCGCGTCAGTCCGGCGCTGGTGCAGCCTATGTATCAGCCTTCCATCATTTCAACGACAGACACCACCCAAGTGGAGGTGAAGTAATGGCGGTCCAGTTTATCGGCGTCTTCAGTGATGCATTCAAAGCGGTGTGGAAGAACAAGCGGCTTTGGCTGCTGCACTTCGTGCTCAACGCCGTTATCGTGGTGGCGTCTGTTTTGTGGTTGAAAATCGGCGATGCCAGTGTTTGGCAACTCATCTTTGCGGCGGTTGTGGCTCTGCTCCTGGTGGTCACTGCTCTGTGGCTGCATGGCGGCACGCTCGCCTACTTCCTCGATGTGCACGGCAGCGGAGGCACTTCGCTTTCTGCCGGATTCAAGAATGGCCGGCGGCATCTGCTGGCGTTTGCAGCCTGGGCGATCATCTTTGCGATCATTATCTGTAACGCTTCCAAACTGGGAAATACAGATGCTTTTGATTCGTGGCTGCGCAGCTCTATGCCGGCGTTCCTGCGGCGGATGATCAGCCTCAATGCAATTGATGGGGTTGTGGGCTGGTCTGTAAATTTTCTCTTGTATGTGCTCATTCCCGGACTGTTACTGCCGTTTGCAGCGCAATTTGCCAACCATGGCTTCTCATCTCTGGGATCGAGCTTCAAAGCCTGGACCCGAACCGTGGGAAAGTTTTCTTACTGGATATGGTTCTGCATTCTTGCGCTGTTGGGAATCTATCTTCCTTATGTGATTGCCGCCAAGGCTCCGATTCCTGCGTCGCTCTGGCTCGACCATCTCAGCTTAGTTGTGCGTTTTGGGTTTGCTTTCGCATTGACTATCACCGCATGGCTGATGCTTACGTCAGTGCTGGGCCGCCTGGGTAGCGGAAAGGGAAGTGAGAGCCCCAGCGGGAATGCCCCGGCTTAACCATTGCATGACGTCGGCTTTGCCCCAACGGGCAACAAGATTTGCAACCGTTACTCTTGCAGAGGTATAAACCTGCTGCATCTGTTGCTGGTTTTGTGGGTTGCGCAAGGCAGCTTCCATCTGTTCGGGTGAAAACATGGGATGTTGCATGATCTCGTTGCGCTGGTCCTGAGCAAGATACAGAACTAATCCTTCGCGAAACCACAGTGGCAGGGATACATGGGTATTGCCTTCGACCAACATATGCAGGAATTCGTGGCGCAATGTGGAATCAAGCACTCCTTTTTGCTGGAGCAATTCCCAGGGCTGCAAGCGGATCGTATTTCCGCGCGTGCTGGCCGCGACCCAGCCAGGCTGGCCGGTGGAATCGCGGTAAATCGCCAGAGTAGGATAAACCTTAAGTAATGGATGAGATGCAAGCTGTAATCCACTTATCGTTTGTGTCTTATGGAGTGCACTTTCAGCAGCATTGAGAAGCCTGGGATCGGGATTTGCGTCGGTTGTAAGCAAATCGAGTTGTTCGCTGTGTAGTAGATGCCAGTCGACGCCCTGCGCGGAAACCCCGAGCACTGTACCGGGAAAATAAAAGGCGAGAATCTCGTGATAATTTTTGCCCAGCTTTCCCATGGCGTCTGCGCCCTCCTGGCACAATCCGACGCCGTGTCCGGAGCCGCGACCGGAGAAGAGAACTTCATCGCCGCTGATTCTTAATTCATAGAAATCACTTTTAATCTGGTTCCATCCCAGCGCGCGCCCCGCTGCAAAGCGCAACGTTGAGGCAGAAAGTTTCATAGCCAGCTTTCCATCTCTTCCGATAATGTTCAAGAGCTGCACGCGTCCGCTGTGGCTGCGCGATTCGACTTGCAATGATTGCCAACCGGTTGGAACCTGCACGCCAGCTTTCAGCAGCGCGGACTGCAAATCGGCTTTGCTGATGCGTGACTCCCAGCGTGCGTGCTCACTGCGCACGCAATATGAGTCGGTGTGGACTTGCAGGTAATTTACTCTTACATCCGGCCATACCTCGCTGGCAGCCGCCGTAGTACCACCGCAATTCTGGTGGTAATAGGTTGCCGCTGGCGATCCCTGGAACCACAGCAGCTCTCCCTCGGTAGCTTCCGCAGCGGCACGCTGGCGGTCGGTGACAGCGCTCAGATGCAGGTCCTGGCAGTGAGTGGTGTCGCAAAAATCAAAGTTCTCAGCTTTATGCCGTCCGCGGAAATGCGCTGCGTAGGTTCGCGCCACAACGGCCATGGCCTTGAGGGCTTCCTCCGATTGGAAGTTGCCACTTTCTCCCGCCAGGACCGCAGCCACGTAGTCTTCCATGGGCATGCTCAGGATCAGGACGAGAACATTGTCCTTTGCCGAAACTTCCAGGGGATAATGGCTCTCAAGCGCACGCTCTGCGGGAACTTGCAGACGGTATTTGCCGGTTAGATAAAGCTTATTTGATTTTGAATTCCCATATTGCAACTGATTTCCGGTTGCCTGCACTGTCAGCGGAGTGGTCAATGACCGTGCGCGACAGGTTGCGCATGTTTTCCAGGAGATGTTTTCCAGAGATGAAAGTGTAAGTTGTTTGACGGATTGGAGCGAATAGATACGGACTCGTATATCTGGAGCCTGCGCATTGATGCGTGCGCATGTGAGAAGCAAGAGCGAGCACGTGAAAAGGGCACTACGGGATTTCGAAACCACGCTGGTCCTCAATTAATGTGCGCCTTTCATCTTGCTATACGCGGTGAAAATGGTGCGCGCAATGGCGGCAGCATCAGCGCCGCGGCCATGCTCCAGGTAAACCACTAAAGCAATCTCGGGTTTTTCTGCGGGCGCGTAACCGGCAAACCATCCGTGCGTCAAAGCAGATGTGGCGGAGTTTGCTGTGCCGGTCTTGCCGGCAACGTTATATCCATCAGGTGCCGCGCCATGCGCCATGCCGTAGGCGGTGGAATCCTGAAGCCCGCGATAGATCACGTCCCAGGTTTGGTCCTTGTTTGTGTCTTCGTTGTTCTTGTCTCCGTTTTTGTCTTTGGTCCTATCACCGAGGGTTTTATCGCCGGGATTTTTACTTTGGCGCCGGTGTTGCTGGGCAAGATTGCGATAAGCAGCCAGCAACTCCAGAGGAGTGATCTCAACGTTCTCTTCCCCCAGTGCCTGAAGCTGCCGCTGCTCCAGCGTTTGCGTTTTCTTTACCACTCCGGAGGCTTCGTTCTGCGACCAACCAGTTGGCGAATCAAATCCCACGCGCTGAAAAGTTGAAGCCAGGTCATCAGCGCTGATGCGCTCGGCCATGGCGGCGAAGTATGAATTACAGGAGTACGCCAGCGCCTCTTCAGCATACAGCGGAGCAGCCAGATCGGGATGAGTGCAATCCATGCGCTTGCCTGCGATCCGCAGAGTGTGATGGCAGAAGAAGGCTTCATTGCTGTTAAATTTCTGTGACTTGAGCAAGGCCATCAATACGAATGGCTTGACCGTGGAGCCGGGAGTTGCCAGCCGTCGCGCGGCGGTTTCCATTCCTTCTTGCGCGATGATTTTTCCCGATTCGACTTCGACCATCACAGCAGCGCCCGGTTTTCCGGCCATACTGCTGCGCATTGCCTGCTGTAGAAGCGTAGCCGTCGCGGTCTTTGGGTTCCTGCGCAGAGAAGTTTTTTGTTGGGGAGTCTTCTGCTGAGCGCCGGTTTGCTGGGCATGCGCCGGAGACGCGCACACCAGCACGCAGAATACGGCAATGGCATTCAGTCGCTGCAGGAATTCGGGTGAGAACACGCAATTGAGGTTACATCGAATTGCTGGTTTTGTGCAGCCGGGTTAGTGTAGAAGCATGGCTGAGGCTGCAGGTGCAACCCTGAGACGAGAGACGGAAACCGCAAGAGAATCGAACATCGCAACGCCCTGGCTGCACGTGGGAGTTTTCTTGGTAGCTGTGCTGGTGGTGATCTCGCGCCGGCCTGATGCAGTAACCAACCCGCAATTCTGGGCGGAGGATGGGTTGCTTTGGTTCGCTCAAGCGCACAACCTGGGCTGGTGGAGGGTATTGTTCCAGCCTGAGACTGGTTATTTTTGTACTCTGCCAAGACTCACGGCGGCATTGGCGCAATTGCTTCCACTCGCCGCCGCGCCGCTATTGTTCAATCTGGTAGCAATTCTTTTTCAGGTGTTGCCGGTCAGTTTTTTTCTTTCTTCTCGCTTTGCCTCGCTGGGAACGCAGCGCAGCCGGTTGCTGCTGGGTTTCTTGTATCTGGCTTTGCCCAACAGCTTTGAGGTCAATGCCAACGTTACCAACGCGCAGTGGCACCTGGCGCTGCTGGCGTGCCTGGTGGTTTTGGCAGAACCCGCCAGGTCACTCGGGTGGCGCTGTTTTGATTTTGTGGTGATGGTTTTGAGTGCATTGACTGGGCCATTTGCCATTATGCTTTTGCCGGTAGCCGGAATCGCATGGGGATGGAAGCGCCGCACGAAAGGGACGCTCATTCTGTTGCTTACACTCGCAGCCGGTGTTTTATTGCAAGTCAGCGCTTTTCTGCGCACTGGCAGTGCCGCCCGCATGCAGGGAAGCCTGGGAGCGAACCCGATTTTGTTTGCCAAGGTACTTTCGTCGCAGGTGTTTTTGGCCGCACTGATTGGCAAGAACAACCTGCCGTATCGCCACTCTTACATTATTTACGCGGTGCTTATTACTATTGGGGGAATCACGGTCCTCATCTATGCCTTGTTGAGAGCACGATGGGAGCTGAAGCTCTTCATTGTCTTTGCGAGTCTGGTCCTGACTGCTGCTCTGCTGCATCCGATGGCCCATGCGCCCCAGTGGCTGGAACTGCTCAGCGCCTGGGGTGTACGTTATTGGCTTTTGCCTATGCTGGCTTTCGTCTCCGCGCTGGTGTGGATGGCCGGCAATCACAACCCACGCGCCGTCAGGTTCATAGCGGTGGTTGCTCTGTTGCTGATGAGTGTAGGCATCGTACGCGAATGGCGCTATCCAGGTTTCGCCGATCTGCAATTTGGCATATATGCCCGCCAGTTTTCCGACCTGCCCAAGGGATCGAGTCTCACGATTCCGTTGAATCCACAGGGATGGTCTATGACACTGGAGAAAAGGTGATTAGCATGTCTAGGAAGACAAATAGCATGCGATAGTACAAGGGATCAGGATGGTAAGTCTGCGAACATGGCCAAGTATCTGATCTATGTTGCGTTCTGCATGGTGTTCGTTGGTCACGTCTTCAAGCATTGTGCGCTGGCGCAAGCGCCACCTCCTGCGCCGCCCAATGCGAAACCGACGTGCTGGCTTTACAATCATCTCCTTCAGGTTGGCTTGGGCCTTGCCGACCACGATAAGGGCTATCAGCGAAGCGGCGATGTTGTTCTTGTTTGTACCGCGAAGCCTAGGACACGGCTCACAAATACTAGCGATATATTCTTCGCGGCTATTCCCCCTGCTGGAGACAAGCTGTTCTTACTTAAGAATCCGAGTGGTGCCTCTGTCGGTCCCTGGATTCTCGAGATGCGTGATTTGCAGACAGGTAGAACGATTGAATCTCGCCGTTTAGAAACAGGGTTTAACTACCAACTTCGGCCCACGTGCGGCACTGTGGTGCTTTTTAAGCATAACCTCAAGACAGGGCACTACGAGACCAGCGCCTTTGATCTGCTGACAAATAAAGAATTGATTTTCGGTGATTTCGAAGAGCTTCGCTGTAGCGACGATAGGATGACAATAGTTCGCGGGGTGTCTAACTCATTAGGCAGAATGTCTTTGTACCTTGGGACCAGCAACGAAAAGCTTATTGCCGACGATGCGGAGCAATTTAATGTTAGTCCAAACGGCAGACTCATAGCTTTTGTACAAAACACTAAGTTATGCGTTCAAAAAATGGAAGAGATTGCTGGAAAGCCAGCTTGTGTTGATCGCGTATGGCCAGTCGGAACGTTGGTTGTCAGTGATGGTGGTGGAGTCGTGATCTCAGGGCAGACCGATGTGGGGTGTCCAATCGAGCAGGAATATAGCCATCACGGCTGGCCCTGTGAAGGCCTCTTCCGATGGTCGCCCGCAGAGACCAACGATGATCTAGTCGAGTTCCTTGCGGTCGATCCACAGCTAATTTCGGGTGAACATGGTCTCAGAATCATAGAGTGGCGCAAGAATTGGGGAAAGAACTAAAAGAACCAATCTCGGTGCAGGACGAGACCGTTGGAAAAGTCGTGTCTTAGTGCTAAGCTGACCGCAAAATCTTCAAAGTTGCAGAATGCCCAGAAATTCAAATTTCGCCGCCACCGCCACTGCGGTTTTGATAGCTGCTCTCTTCATTGGGTTCAGGGTCTTTCGCATAGTTCATCCCCACCCATTCACGCCTTACGACTCTTACATCTTTTTCGGTGTAGGGATCATCCTGGTCATCCTGCTGATGCGTACGGCTGTGGTAGCAGCAGTGCCGGGAAGCTACACGTTCCCTGACGCAAGACCAGAGCAATACCCGCAACTCGACCGCGCAACTTTCGACCGCTGCGCCACTGAGATTGAAGGGCTGGGATTTCAAAAGGTCCAGGACTTTTCACTGGTCGGGCAAGGAGGGGTTTCCATTCCTTCTTTCTGCCGTCTTTATGTTCATCCACGGGAGAAGATGTACGCGGAGCTGGCACAGATTTTTCCTGCCGGACGCTCTCCACTGCCGGTGCTGTGTACTATGCAAACGGTATTCGACAATGACTGGTCGCTCGGAGTGGGCAACAATCAGCCGCAACCGGCGGCGGTATTCCTTCGCAACCCGCGTGGCGTGGGGAAAGCGATGCCAGGCAAATCCCCATTCGAGGTATGGCAGACCCATCGCGAATGGCGTCAACAAATGATCCAGGATCTCAGCATTCAACCGCAGGACGTCAGTCTGGAAGCCTACCGGGCCCACCAACAAATTCGCGCACAACAGCGGGCGGAGAGGGTCCGCAAAGGCTCATTTCTCGCAAAGTTGAGCATGTACTATAAACGCAAAGCGGCGCCGGTCTATGAATGGAAAGGTAACTGGCCGAAGGAAGCGGAAAAACGCGGATTTCGCAGCTTTTGAATCCGCAGGGATGGTCTATGACGTTGGCGAAACGGTGAGTCTCATGTATAGGACGAACGAGAGTATGCGATTGCCATGGATTTCACTTACCTCGTTAGCGCTCTTACTTGTTTTAGCACCACACACGATGAGCTTACCGCCCTTCGACTTTTACGCTGCCGATGCATTATCCTCGCAACGGACAGCGCTGATCATTCTGGGTCTGTTGATAGCAGTCGCTGCTTTTGCTGAGTTCATTTTTTCGTTGGCACGTCATCGTGAGGTAGTTTCCATGACAACCTATGGCGCGGCAGCTCTTGCCTGCGTAGTTCTTGGTTGGCGGTCTTATCCTTACTGGGCCACCGGTGTTTATCAGGTTCACATTGGTGCCTACTCATTTCGACTCCAAGACCCAAAAGACCTCGCTCCGATGGATTGGATTGGAGAGTTTTGGCGGTTGCCGACGCTCCTTCTTTACTTAGTCTGCTATGTCGCCATCCCCCTTTCTTTCATCGTCAGTGCAATTGCTTTTCGCCGCCAGCGATATTTTTCAGGAAGCCTCATCGCAGTATGTACGGCTATTGCGTTTGCATTTATGATCGGTTTTTCGCCAGGATACGTAGACTGGATCATGGACTGAATGACCAATGACACGCGCAAAGCATGTTGGTAAAATTCATTAAGCCGTTTGAGCGGGAGTAGTTCAGCGGTAGAACGTCGGCTTCCCAAGCCGGATGTCGCGGGTTCGATCCCCGTCTCCCGCTCCATTTCCTTAAGATCCTGGTTAGCGCCTGCAGAGACGTAGCATGCTACGTCTTTACGACAGATTTAAGCAGTTCCCGATACGTGATCCGCCGCCGGTGAGACGCGGCGCCGCAAACACAGCCGAGGACGGCTGTGCCACACGACTCTCGTGCTCCTTCAAGCCTTCTCGTGACCGTCTTTTCGCATTCTCTAGAACGCTACATTTGGCGAACTTGAAATTCGAACCCCAGAAAAAGTCATACTGCGCATAGATAATTTCAATTGGACTTGGCCTCCACTTTAGCTTATTTCTTAATTTCCTTAATTTGTGGGCTGCCGCGTACGCCGGCAGGGGGAGGGGGCGGCTCCGGATGAAATTCGGAATGGTTTTGGCGGCGCCCTACTGGTCCCGGGAGGTTGGAGTGTGTCACACCATGCCCCGCGCTTGCGCATGAAAGCGATGGCCCCAGCCGCGCAATATTCTTTGAAGCTGCCTTTTCCCAACTATCAGTTTGGCAAGGCATACGACGAGATGTTTACCAGTTCGGGCGTCCCGCGTCCGCACTACCAGGCGCTCTATCGCACGCTCTTGGAACTGCCCGCTGAAGATATGCGCAAGAGCCAGCAGGCGGCGGACCTGTCTTTTTTGCACCAGGGCATCACCTTCACGGTTTACGGCACCAAAGAAGGAACCGAGCGGATTTTTCCAAACGATTTGTTGCCGCGCATCATTCCCAGCCAGGAGTGGCAAAAGATCGAGCAAGGGCTGAAGCAGCGGATCACCGCCCTGAATCTTTTTCTCAAGGACATCTACCACGAAGGCCACATCCTGGCCGATGGCATTGTTCCGCGCGAGCTTATCTACGGTTGCCGCCACTTCCGCCGCGAGATGCGCGGCCTTGCTGTGCCACGCGACATTTACGTAAGCGTGTGCGGCACCGATCTGGTACGCGTGCCCGATGGCAGCTTTGCTGTGCTGGAAGATAATCTGCGCGTGCCCAGCGGCGTCTCTTACATGCTGGCCAATCGCAAAGTGCTGAAGCGGGTGTTTCCTGCGTTGTTCCGAGACTATGGAGTCTGCCCCATTGATCACTACGCGCAGGCGTTGCTGGCTACGCTGCGATCTCTGGCGCCCGCGGGTTGCTCCAGCCGGAACGAGCCTACAACCGTGCTACTGACGCCGGGCGTTTCCAACTCGGCATATTTTGAGCATACGTTCCTGGCGCAGCAGATGGGAATTGAGCTGGTGGAAGGACGCGACCTGCTGGTCCACGACAATGTGGTTTACATGAGGACCACGGCTGGGCTGCGGCGCGTGGATGTCATTTATCGTCGAGTAGATGACGACTTTATGGATCCACTATGCTTCCGTACCGATTCCATTCTGGGAACGCCGGGTCTGTTTAATGCATACCGTGCTGGCAATGTGACCCTGGCCAACGCCATCGGGACTGGAGTCGCCGACGATAAAGCCATCTATGCGTATGTGCCGGCCATCATCCGCTACTACCTGCAGCAGGATGCCATTCTGCCCAACATTGAAACCTATCTGCTCACCGATGACTCCCAGCGCAGCTACGTGCTGGAACG
>DATHMF010000068.1 GCA_035487355.1 Terriglobales bacterium
GCCTCGGATTGATTTTCGCCAATAATGACGCTGGTCAGACGCGATTTGGGCGCTTCAACGACCTGTTGGCAAGTGGATGGGGGGGTAAGTGTTTTTCGCCCGGGTAAAAATATGAGAATGGGTTTTGAGTAAGAGCAAAGAATACTTGTGATCCACTACTTGCCAGCCTCATGTATGTCATTGATTGTCAATGGCTTAACACCGCATGGACTACTCCAAGTAATGGGGGGTGGGAGTAATAAAAAACTGGGCCTCGACAAAAGGCTTTGAGATAACCACAAAGTAAATAATGGCTCTAGAAGCCTGCAAGCGGAGTAACTCCTTTACCCTCGATGCAGTTATAAGCGCGGCCGGCGGCAAGGTTCTTGAATTCTTCGGTCCTTCCGCTCGGCCATTGGACCACCGCAGAGTCAACCTTGTCATGCTTCCCAATCCCAAAGGTCACCGGCAGCTCAGACTGCGATAGATAGCTGGAACCGCTCTTCACCAGCCGGGACTGGCTGACGCCTGAGCAGGAGATGCGTACCGAAGCGCCAATGGCATCGCGGTTGGACTTAGTGCCCACCAGATGAAAACGAATGCTGCGATTGCCGGAAGACTGGTCGTTGCGGAACAGATAAGCAGGCCCGTTGTTGGTGGTCATCAGCAGGTCGAGATCGCCGTCCCGGTCGAAATCTCCGTAAGCCAGTCCTCGCCCAACTTTAGGCTGGGCGAATTCCCCTCCGGCGTCGAGGGCCACATCCGTAAATGTTCCCTTCCCGCTGTTCAGAAAAAGGTGTGGTGGTTGGGCATAGCCAACTCCACCACGAATATTGCGGACCGTCTCGTCGATATGGCCGTTGGCAACAATCAGATCGAGCGCGCCGTCCAGATTAACATCGAGGAACAGACATCCAAATCCCAGCGTGTTCCTTGAGGCCGGGCCCACGCCGGTTTTCGCCGCTACATCTTCATAGTTGCCGCGTCCATTCGATCGATACAAACCGACCATTTCGTTATCAAAGTTCGTAATGGCCACACCCGGGTTCCCTGAATTGTCGAAATCCGCAACGTCTACCCCCATCCCCGCGCGGGCCCTACCCTCTGTGCTGAACGCGATTCCGGCCTCTAACGCAACATCTTTGAACGTACCATTGCGCATGTTGCGATAGAGTTTGTTGGGCTGCGTGTCATTGGCGACCAGCACATCAGCCCAGCCATCCTGATCGTAGTCGAGCATGGCCACGCCCAGCGACTTGGAGCTCGCATCGAAAATTCCGCTCGGAGCCGTAACATCCTCGAATGTGCCGTCGCCGCGATTGTGAAACAGCCAGCAGGTTTCCCCGTGATAGGCTTCCGGCGTGCAGTAAGACTTGCGCTTCCCATCGAGGCTGCAAAATACATCGTGCTCAGCCGACCACTTAACGTAATTGCAGACCAGCAGATCGAGAAGCCCATCACTGTCAAAATCAAACCACAGGGCGGAGGTGCTGAGAGCCTGCCTCCCGGCAAGTCCGCTGGAGTGGGTGACATCAATGAACGTGCCTTTTCCCGTGTTGCGAAATAAGCGATTTTGACCTACGCAGGTAATGAATATGTCAGGATAGCCGTCGTTGTTGTAGTCCCCGACGGCAACACCCAAGCCATACATCTCCACATCGAGACCGGCGACGTGGGTAACATCCGTGAAAGTGCCGTTACGATTATTGCGATACAACCGGAGCGTGCTTCGCTGCCGTTTGTGGCCGGGCCAATCCATGCCATTCACCAGGAGAATGTCCTGCCAGCCATCACCGTCATAATCGAGGAAGGCGCAACCGGAACCCAGGGTCTCGGGCAAAAGCTTGCCTCCGTAGGCTCCGCTGTTGTGGTGAAAGTGGATGCCCGCCTGCTCATTTACATTTACCAATCGGAAGCCCGGATGCAGGCCTTCCCCCAGGGAAAAGGCGCTCACCGCAGGCGGAACAGCCAGCAGGCCTAATAGAAAGTCTCTGCGGTTCAAGGAAGGTTCACCAATCCGTTGCGAATACCGTAGGCAACAAGTTCGGCTGTCTTATGGAGTCCCAGGGCCTGCATCATGTTGGCGCGGTGAACGGCGACGGTGTTGGCGCTCAAATCGAGATCGCTGGCAATTTCCTTGTTGGACTTGCCGTCAACGATCAGTTGCAGAATCTGAAGTTCACGCGCGGTCAACCCGTGGCTTCGCTCACCTTTTTCGGTCACCTGCGGCGTGAGCTGGGGATCAAGCACCTGCTCGCCTGCGGCCACCCGTTTGACCGCCCTCACCAAGTCCAGGTCCATGGCATTTTTCAGAATATAGCCGCGGGCGCCGGCTTGAAGTGCTTTGCGTACCCAGGTGTCCTCTGAATGCATGCTCAACATCAATATGGAAGTCTGTGGTGAAATCTCAAGGATGCGGGTGGTGGCGACCAGTCCGTTGGTTCCCGGCAGCGCACAATCCATCACCACTACTTGTGGCTGCAGATCGCCAGCCAGGCGGATCGCCTCGGCGCTGTCGCTGGCTTCGCCGACGATTCGTATCTCCGCATCATCCTCTAAAATGCGCCGAAACCCGCGGCGCACCAACGCATGGTCATCTACAAGCAAAACTGAAATTTTAGCTTTCATGCAAATCCATTCTCGCCTTGGGAACACTCAGACGAACCAGTGTGCCGCCCTGCGCAGGCCGCAGGAATTCAATCTTACCGCTCAGCAGCTCGGCGCGTTCGCGGATGGCCACTAACCCGATTCCATGTTGTCTTGCCTGTGCTGCCAGACCTTTGCCGTGGTCTTCAACTTCGCAGATTAAGCCGTCAGGCAGATACTTCAACCGCACCCAGGCTTCCCCGGATTCCGCATGCCGGGTGACATTGTTCAGTGCTTCCTGGAGGACCCGATAGATGTGAATAGCCGCGCGGCCTTCCACTTGAAATGGGGTCCCGGATTTTTCATAGGTAATCGCAACCCCGGTTTGCCGTTCCACTTTTGGCAAATACCAGTCGAGCGTGCTCTCCAGTCCCGCCTCGTCAAGGGTCACTGGATGCAATGCCTGGGAGAGGGTACGAACTTTATCCAGCGCCGATTGCGTAATATCGCTGATCTCGTGTAAGTCGGGCAGCAGCGGAGATGCCGGCGACCGCGAGCGCAGACGCGACAGCATGCAACCAATGGCCGTGAGGATCTGTCCAAATTCATCGTGCAGCTCACGGGAAATATAACGCAGGGTGGATTCTTGTGTTGAAATCAACTTTTGGGCAAGCTCACTGCGCTGTTCAGAAACCGCAGAAAGCTGCGCAAAGAGCCGGCGGTTCGAATAGATGAGATATAGACCGGTGAACAGAATCGCAACCAATGCTCCCGCCAGAAAGACATAGACCTGGCGCTGGACGTGATCGTAAATCTGAGCGATGCTTAACGCTGTCTGTTCTTCGCTCTCGTTATTTTCGACCAGCAACCTCGCCACGGCCGTGTTCAAAGCAGCCTGCCGCGCCTGTAGTGAAAGCCTGATTTGTTCACGCGCTTCTTCTTCTTTGTTCTCTTTGGCCAGAGCAAAAGTGCGGTCCACTGCGTCCCAAAACTGTGCCAGTGAACTTCCGAGGTATTGCCTCTGCTCAGGCGTGCGCCGGCCCACAGCGACCTGGTCCTCGAGCCGGATGGCATCTTCCAAATCCTCACGGATGCGCTGGAATTGCCCCATCCAGGCTGTTAGAGGATAAGGTTCATCGTGGTCGAGCATGTCGCGCATGGCCAACCCAAGGGAATTCAGATCGTTCTGGATACGAAGCAACTGAAGTGAATCTTTGCGATTTCGGTCGGCCAAGTCTCGTTGTACCGTGCGCAACCGCGAGATTTGCAGGGTGATGTACCGGGAGTAAGACAGCACAGTTAGAAGCGTGATCGCCAGCCCGAACAAGAGAGCTGCGGTCGGAGACCGGCCCAGCGTACTCGCACGCGGCATTCTGCGGTGACTGAGGAAGCGCAAAATTTTCCTGGCGCGAGCAAGACCCGAAGCAAGCGGCAAAGCCGAGCGCAACGCTTCTCCCCGGCCTGCCAAGACACGAGTATTGCAGAGATTCATACCTCGAGCCAATCCGGATGATATCTTCTTAAGATATTGAATTCAAGATGGATTCGGAATGCGGCAACGACTACGGCTGATGACGAAAAAGCAATACAGCAATCCGAGTTCTTGCTACGTTCATTGAAATCTCAACAAGCTCCCCACGATTCCTGTTTTGGGGAACGATAGGTTCGAAGTTTCCTGGTTTTTTCTGATTCCTCAGCGCTTTGCCGCCGATACGGCCTCACGTTCTCCAGGACGATAATCAGCTTCGATATGTCCGCTCAGTTGCACCTGGGTGAACCAGACGGGTTTGGTCTTCATGGCAATGAAAAGGGATGCCTGGTCCGCGTAATGAGGTGATTTCTGGTCGAGAGTTGCTGAGCCGAATTGATGGATGCTTTCCGATGTGAGCGTGCCCGCCTTGTTCCAGGTAACAAACATGATGAAAGTGTCGCCACCCTCCGCTGACAGCGTACCGTCAGGCTGCTTCGCACCATAAACAGCGCGGTAGATATCAGGACCACCATCAATAGGGAGATTGACCTCACCTCGACGCAGGCGGTTTACCTCGCCCCACTGCGGATCGAGACGCCCGAAGTGCGCCTTAAGAGTCTGCATGGCCTCCCGCAGAGAGGCGATGATCTGGCTCTCGGACGGCGGCTGCGGCGTGCCTTTGATCTCTGTCCTGGCGCGAAGCACGGGCTCGGCCATCAGGATTGCGAGCGCCGCACCCCGGTTCGCGATGTTGGTCCTGTGGTCCCACCGCTTGAGGACTTCCTGTGCGTTCTGCAAATTGCTGCCATCGTCGTTTTTGCCGGGCTTGATCGCGATGGCCTGGTCAACGAGCTGAGCGACGTCGGACCGGGTGCTGTAGCTGAGATCGAATTTGTACGCGCGGAACGCTTCCTTCGTGATCCGGGAATCGGCGCCGTAGTTCTCCATTGCACGCCACGCCCGGTTGGTCATGTTGTTCTGAATTCCCAGCGTTGGCGAGAAGTCTTGTGGCCTGAGATCGTCTGACGGCGCAGCCGCGTGAAAGGGCGTGTTGTTTGAATTGAAGACAAGTCCGCCGCGAGGGTTCCAAATTTGCGGGATCTTGTCGAAAGGCAGATATCGGTGCCAGATCAGGTCCGAGCGGTCCCCCGGCAGGATATCCTGCCAGTCGAGCCCCTCTTGCCGCACCGGAAACAATCCGTTATACACGTACCCAATATTTGCCTTCTCGTCGGCATAGACAAAGTTGATGCTCGGTATCGCCTGCAAAGCCATGGCTGCACGCCAGTCCGCCAAAGTAGCGGCTTTATTCAGGCGGTAGTACTGTAGCGACTGGCGAACTTCATTGAGTCCGGCATAACGAATGGCGAACACGCCGTGATCGGTCTTCAATACCGGGCCCTGAGCGGCGTAAAGCACTTCCCGGTGTACGCTCCAGACCAGCGGCCCCCAGATTTTCACTCGTATTTTGGCATCGCTCTTCTCAAAATCACGCCATTGTCCATCGAGTTTGTACTGATTCGGGTTGGCGGGGTTGATGGTGAGCTTGTAAACGTCAATCAGATCTGGTTCATTGACTGTGTTGGCCCAGCCAAGATGCTCGTTGTGGCCGTGCAGCATGAAAGGCGACCCCGGGAAAAAACCGCCGGCGACATGCCAGCCCTCTCCGCTCTCCAGCACCGCTTCATACCACGAGACCGGACCCGTATAAGGCTGATGGGAATTAACCAGAAGGCGCGTTGCGCCATCCGCCGAGCGCGACGGTCCTACTGCGACGGCATTGGACCCCACAGGGACAGGCTCATGTGTGATCAGAAAAGCGTCCTGGCCGTCCAGGGAAAGAGACGCGACAGTATTGCTGCTCTCAGGACTGCTCAACTTGAGCAAAGCCTTGTCGAGCCCATAGAAGAAGGGTGTCTTGAAGACAAATCCCGCGGCCACGTCCTTGCCGGTGAATGGCAGCACGCCTCGTATTACCTTGTCATGATGAAGAGCCGCGTAGTAATTGACGCCGTCGGCATATGCTTCCAGAACCTCTCGCACATCTGCCGGGAGGTCACTCTCATACCTGGCATTGACCGTTTCCCATACCCGCAAAAAGTGGACGAGATAGTCGGCCACCGCCGCCTTCCGGCCCTCGGTCGCGGCAAGTTGGCCACGGGCCGCAAGCGTCACCTGTTGGAGCGTGAGGAAGTCGTCCTCGGACTGGGCAAAGCCCAACCCGAAACCTACATCCGCGTCCCTGGGGCCGATCACGTGCGGCACGCCAAAGGTATCGCGCTTGATTCGAACGTCATATTGCCGGGCCCTCTGAATGAGTGTGGCCCAATTGGGTGGCGGTGGCTGGTTCAGCCGGTCATCCACGACAAGGAACACGACGGCAGTGAGGAGCAATCCTGCCAGTGCGAGTAAAGTGATCTTGACAGCGCGCATGAATCTTTCGTGCCTCAGGCCCCGGGACTGTGAAACCTTAGCCTTGGGCGTTCTTATCTAGCCCCCGAATCTGCCGACTGATTTGGCTTGTGCTTGTGGCGGATTATATCGAAAAGACTGCTTCGCGATTGTGAAACAATCTCTAGCGTTGAGCGGAGATGGTCGTCGGTTCCGTGACCACTGTAAAGCCCTGATGCAGATCTCCCACCGATAGCTCGAACTCACCCGCCTCCACTACTGGCTTGTTCTCGGGGCCAATAAATGTAAGGTCATCGCGATTAAGTGTGAACTTGAGCTCCTTGCTTTCACCGGGGGCGAGCGAGATTTTTGCAAACCGCTTCAGCCGCTTCACGGGCGGAGTAACAGTGGCGAACTTTTGTGTCAGGTAGAGCTGCACGACTTCTTTTCCAGCGCGGTCTCCTGTGTCTTTGACGGTGACTGATACCTGCAGAGGCTGGTTCGCGCTCACTTGTTTTGCACTCAGGCGCAAATCCGAATACCGGAAGGTGGTGTAACTCAGCCCACTACCGAACTGAAACTCCGGTTGAAATGAGGTGGATCCAGAATCGGTCTCCTGTTCTTCCGAGAAGCGGTGGTCATAGGTGAGCAGGGTATTGGGATGGCTGGGATAGGTGAAGGGAAGCTTGCCATCGGGATTGTATTCACCGAAGAGGACATCGGCAATCGCCTGGCCACCCTCATTACCGGGATTCGGGGCGAGCACAATCGCCTTGGCCAGGCCAGCGATGCGGTGAATGATACGCGGGCGTCCCTCGGTCAGTACCAGCACAATCGGCTTGCCGGTGGACGCAACCTGTTCTGCCAGCCGCAGTTGCGGCTCGGGCAAGGTGAGATCATCAATGTCGCCGGGTGTCTCCGCATACGACATCTCTCCCAGGCAAAGGATGACCATGTCGGCATTTTTGGCAGCATCCACTGCAGCGGCAATGTCCAGCTCTTTGTCGAAAGAAGTTCCGGGCACGTAGACGACATTCTCGCCGCCAGTTTTCAATCCCAATTTGGAACTGAGCTTTAACTTCACTGCCTGGAGGATGGTTGGCTTGTCCTTGGGATAAATGTCGGCCTTAGCTCCCTGCCAGGTGTACGTCCATCCATTGTTCAGGGAAACGAGGGAGTCAGCGCCAGGTCCGGTCACAAGAATTTTCCCGGAAGATGTAAGCGGCAGAACCTTGGCCGAATTTTTGAGCAGAACAATGGATTCTCGCGCAGCCTGCAACGCTGTTTTCTGTGCCTCCGGAGAACCCAACTGCACGCCGGATTTCACGCCTAGCAACGGATCGCGAAACAACCCGAGCTCCATCTTCATAGTGAGAATGCGGCGCACCGCCTCGTCAATCCGGCTCATGGGCACGCCGCCCTCGTTGACCAGTTCCGTTAAAAGATCACTGAAGCTGTAGTCACGGGGAACCATACTCATATCAATACCGGCCATGATTGCCACGCGGGTGGCCTGCTTTTCCGTGGCGGTATAGTGGTGCAGCGTGGCTAGCCTCTTGATGTCTTCCCAATCTGAAACCACCACTCCCTGAAAGCCCAACTCCTTGCGCAGCACATCGGTCAGCAGATAATGATTGGCGTGTCCGGGGATCCCGTTCACTTCGCCGGAATCCACCATTACCGAGTGTGCGCCGGCCTTCACTGCGTCGGCGAACGTGGGCAGAAAATATTCCCGAAGCGTGATCTCTGGAATCAGCGCCGGCGTGCGATCGTGCCCGCTGCGCGGAAAACTATAGCCAATATAATGCTTGAGACAAGCGGCCACCTGGGATGGCGAATCAGGATTGTCGCCCTCATATCCGCGCACCGCGGCGACGCCCATCACCCTGGCCAAATAAACATCTTCGCCGAAGGTCTCGTAGAAGCGCGGCCACAGGGGCTGTCTTCCGATGTCGAGGATGGGGGAAAACGTCCACGGAATACCGCTCGCTCGCGTCTCGGCGGCGGCGATGTGGTCGGCCCGTAGCATGAGCTCAGGATTCCAGGTTGCGGCCATGCCAATGGGTTGCGGGAACAGCGTGGCGCCACGGATGTAGTTTGCGCCATGGATGGTATCAATGCCGTAGAGGATCGGAATTTTGAGACGTGATGCGGCGGCTTCCGCCTGAATCTGGCCCAGAATCCGATGCCATGTTTCCGGGGGAAGCGCTTCGTTGTAAACGTTGAGAAACGATCCTACCCCGTACTCGGCGATGGCCTTCTTCAATTTCTCCGGATTGATCTTCAGCTCCTGGTCTTCGCCATCGGAAATCATCAGGATATCGAGCTGCGTCATCTGCCCGACTTTTTCTTTCAGAGTCATCTGCGATAAAAGCTTTTCAACCGCGGCGGAATAGTCTTTCGCTGGTCCCTGAGGAGTAACGTGGTTCAGCAGAAACTGCTGGCTGTCGAGTACCTCGATCTGCGCCGCAGCTTCCTGGTTCGAAGCTGGGGAATCCGAGGTTCTCTGCTGAGCCGCAAGCGGCATCAAGACAGAAAGGGCAAAGCAGGCAATACACAGGGCTAGAACTCGTTTTAGGGTGGTCATATTGGCAGCTTGTAGGAGGGACATTCTACAACGTGCGGGGCAGCCGTTTCAATCGTTAACGTTAACGTCGCGTCCAAGTGCGAAAACATGCTATACCTATATTGTGTCGCATTCTGGTATTGTGTCGCATTTCTGGGGGATTTATCAGCCTTGTCAGAACCGATTTTGTCATCTCAGCCAATCTGAAGCTCTATATATGTAGTTATTTATGTGAGGATAACGAAGTTGCTGCCGGACGGAGTCATGAAAAAAAGGGCCGGGATCAAGCAAATCGCTGAAGTCGCGAAGGTCTCGATTGGAACAGTTGACCGCGCTCTCAATGGCAGGCCGGGCATCAGCGAGGCCACGCGCCAGCGCGTGCTCCGGATTGCAGAAGAATTACTCTACCAGCCTAACCTCGCTGCTCGGGCACTCTCGAGAGGCGGTACAAATCTTAAGATAGGTGTCTGCGTTCCACGTGAGATCCACTTTTACTATGACTACGTCTGGGAAGGTATTCTCAGTGAAGCCAGGCGCTACTCTCAGATGGGAGTCGAATTCCTGAACCGCCCCGCCCCGACGCTTGGTGAAGGCGATGACGAACTGCTCCGTAGTTTTCTCAAGGATGGAGTACATGGGATCATCCTGGCTCCCGGGAATCCCGATGCAATCACACCTCTGATCAACGAAGCCGAAGAAAGAAGCGTGCGCGTGGTCTGTGTAACAACCGATGCCCCCCATAGCAAACGGTCCAGCATTATCGGTGGCGAACCCAAGCTGGCAGGGGCGATGGCCGGAGAATTGATGGCCAAATTTGTGCTGCCGGGCGCTGAGGTCGCCATCATCACGGGCCAGTTATTCACGGAGGATCAAAGGAAGAAAACCGAAGGTTTTTCCGAATCTTTCCCGAAGCACTGCGAGGATGGCAGGATTGCAGCCGTTGTCGAGGCCCACGAAGACGAGGACGAGTGCTTTTGCAAGACATTTGAAATCCTGGGCGAGATTGCGAACCTTGCAGGTATTTACGTCAATACTTCAAACTCTCTGCCGGTTTGCCGCGCTATCGGCGCACGTAAGCTCGCTGGAAAAGTGAAATTGATCACGAGCGACCTCTTCCCCGATCTAGTGCCGTATTTCGAGAAAGGCACTATTTCAGCCTCTATCCATCAGCGACCCCATCGCCAGGGACAACTGGCGGTACGCCGACTGCTGGACAACCTGCTGCAAAATACGCCTTTCACAAAAACCAACTTCGTGAATCCAGGATTTGTATTGCAGTCGAATCTTCGGTTCTTCCGCGAAATTCAACGACCACTCTCTCCGCGACTCGGACCAGCAAATTCCCCTGGGAGGTTTCTCGAAAACGTTGAGGATTTCTCCTGGCAACATGACGTGTAACTTAAGACCGCCTTCCGTTAACGTACCGCATTTACAGGAATGCGTCTTTTCTAAGGTTCTCGCCCTTCGCCCCCGATACGCATTTCACCCGGCCTTGAGTCACGGTTTACCAAACCGATATTGTTCGCCTTCTAGCTGAATTTTTCTTGAAAATTGCCAAAATTTCTCTTGACAACTCGTCTAGTGCTTTTATATTATCGCGCTCCAACGTTAACGTACACGTTGGAGGTCACCCAATTTTCATCAGGGGAAACCTCATGATCGATAACATGTAAGGTTTTTTCAACTAACTGAAAATAAACAGGTTAATTAACGGACAAGAAAGAGAATTAGCCATTTCTTTTTGCGTATTTTGCAGCAAAAAAATCTATCGTCAATTGGAGGGTTATTATGCATTATCGGTCTCGTGGTGTAGTTCAAAATAGTGCCATAAAACGCCAAGCTTCTTCCTTGGTAGTTCCTGTAAAAAGACCAATGATGTTACTCGTGGGAGTCACCTGTCTGGTGCTGGCCCTGAGTCTTGCACCGGCAGTGTTCGCGCAGACTGATACGGGTTCCGTGCGGGGCACCGTGACGGACGAGCAAGACAAAGCCGTTACCGGAGCCGACGTCACGATGACCAACGTGGACACGGCATATTCGCGAAGCAAGAAGACTGACGCGGATGGCAACTACGGGTTCCAGAGCCTTCCGGCAGGTCGCTATACTTTGAAAGTGGCCGGCACTCAAGGCTTCAAGACATTCGAAGAAAAAGACATTATCCTCCACGTCAACGACAACCTGACGCTTGACGCCAAATTGGTAGTCGGGACCGCTACCCAAACGGTGGAAGTAATCGCCACCCCGAACGCGGTTGAGCTGACCACTGCTGAATTGAGCGGCACGGTTGAGGGTACCCAGATCACTCAATTGCCGCTCAACGGCCGGAGCTTCGCCCAGTTGCTTACGCTGGTTCCGGGCGTAGAGGTTGATGCTGGCTTTAGCTACGACAAGAAAGGCCTTAACGGCGGCGCAGACATCTCCGTTAGCGGCGGCGCCTCGAATGCAAACCTGTTTCTGGTGGATGGCGCCAACAACGTCGACGTGGGATCGAACCGCACCATACTTGTTTACCCCTCCCTTGACTCCATTCAGGAGTTTAAGGTCGAGCGCAACAGCTATAACGCCGCATTCGGTGGAGCCGGCGGCGGCGTCGTCACCATCGTCTCCAAGTCGGGAACAAATGGTTTTCACGGCAGCGCCTATTATTTTGGCCGCAATGACCTTCTCGATGCCAAGGACCCCGTTCTTAATGCTATCGACCCGAAATCCAAGAAGAATTCGATTCGCCGCAACGACTTCGGATTTTCCTTCGGGGGACCCATCAAGAGGGACAAAATCTTTTTCTTCGTATCGGAGGAATGGAACCGGCTGATCCAGGGTGTAGTGAAGACCGCTCATGTACCCACGCCTTTGCAGCGTACCGGTGACTTCTCCGACTCTGCCCTTGATACTACCTTCAGCAGCGGCAGTACTGTTGGTTGCCTTCCGACTGGCGGACTCCACGATCCGAATCCAACAAATCCTGGCGGCGCATTTACGGCGTCCCCCTCCACTCCAGGTGTCATAGACATCATCCCCGCGGGACGCCAGGGTAAGGCTGGGTCTACGATCCTGAACACTTATT
Organism: Terriglobales bacterium; assembly: GCA_035487355.1. NCBI lineage: Bacteria > Pseudomonadati > Acidobacteriota > Terriglobia > Terriglobales > Terriglobales bacterium. The sequence continues at coordinate 12,058 of DATHMF010000068.1, forward strand.
TCTTGCCGACGCTTCCTAAGGGAGCCCCTAACTACGGGTGCGGCACCAACTGGGCGAAATCGATTGGTCAGCCGACCTTCTATCGCGAAGATAGCGTCCGCGGGGACGTCAATCTCAGCAAGTCACTACAATTGATGTTGAAATATACGGGTGATTCCTGGAATTTTGGTCCTTCCGCCGTAGGCAATAGTGGGTGGGGAGCTGATTCCGGGGCATCCCAGATCCAGGAATCGTGGAGCCAGCCGTCGCGCATTGCCGTGGGCAAGTTGAGCAAGGTTTTCGGCGCCAGCGCGGTGAACGATTTCCAGTTCTCCTACTCGGCGAATCGGATCAATATCGGTCAAGCAAATCCGGCCGTGGCACAAGCTCTCAACCAGGTGATTCCAACATTTTTCCCGTCGGCGGGGAATGTGGCCAATCAGCCTCCGGTGTGGATTAATGGTGGCGGCCTTCCGACGATTTGGAGCTTCGCTCCCTGGAGCAACCGGGAAGACCTCTTCGCCTGGCAAGATGACTATTCGAAGGTCATAAACCGCCATACTCTGAAGCTGGGAGTCATTTACAGCCACAATGCCAAAGATCAGGACAACTTCTCCCAGAAACAGGGCGTGACCTTTGGTCCGGGCGGATACAACGGCTGCAAGAACGTTGGCGATCCAGGGTGTGCGGGCCTTGCCTTCACCAACACCGGCTATGGCCCGGCTGATTATATTCTGGCGAACATGGGGTTCAACTGGGGCGAACAGAACGTCATTTTCAAAAAACAAGGCCGCTGGCAGAACTTTGAGGCTTATGTCAACGACGACATGAAGGTAACCAACCGCCTGACGCTGAATTTGGGTATTCGCTATTCCTTCCTGCCCAATCCCTACCAGGCGAATGACCAATTGACGGTATTCAACCCCATTGCATTTAATCCCGCGCTCGGCAATGCGCCCTGCAACGGCTTGTTGTACTCGCCGGGCCTCAGTTCAAATCCTTGTCCGGCGGGAACGGGCGGAATGGTTGGGCCCAACCGTTCAATTCAACACAACTTTTATATGGGCTTTGCGCCCCGGCTGGGTGCGGCTTGGGATCCCACGGGCTCAGGCAAGTGGTCCATACGGGCAGGATTCGGTCAGTTTTACAACCGTGACGATATCTATGTGACGGACGGAACCGCCGGTAGCAACCCGCCATTCGTTGCCAGCTTCAATTCAGTAAACGGCAACGGCCGGTTCCTGGACAATACCAACCAGCTTCCCGCCTGCGCCCCGAACTGCTTTGGCACGGGTTTAGGGATTCCCAATATTGGCCAGGACCTCAATTCCCGGGCGCCCTATACCCTGCAATACAATCTGACCATCCAGCATGAAGTGTGGAAGGATGCGCGCGTGGAAGTGGGCTACGTCGGCAGCCGAACAAAAAACTGGACGAGCAAATATGACGCCAACGCCATCGCTCCGGCTAACAGGCTGGCCTTTGCACAATCGAATGGCAATGCGGCTGGAAATTTGCTCAGGCCTCTCAATGCGCTAACTACCGGCGAATTGCCGTTTTTCTCGCATCGCGGCAGCGGGCGGTACGACTCGCTGCAAACGGCGTTTACCACGCGCTTCCAGCGCAATTCCCTCTTCCAGCTAAGCTACACCTACTCCAAAACGTTTTCGGATACATACCTGCACGTCAACAATGGAAATGGAACTGGTGGGCTTGTTTTAGATCCGTTCAATCGTAGAGCTGGCTACGGGCTCGCTTCCATCAACCGGCCACACATTTTTTCGGCCAACGTGGTCTACAACCTACCTACCTTGCAGGATACGCCGCGGTTTGTTCGCGGTCCCTTCGGCTCATGGCAACTCAGCTCGATCATCAATCTATCGAGTGGGTCCTCCTATACACCATTTATCGGAGGCATATCGAATGTTAACGATCCGTCCGGCATTGGCAACGGTACGGGCAATGCGCTCTTCTCTCAGATGCCCAACATAGTACCGGGACAGCCCTGCAGAAACCCCAGCTTTGACAACTTCCAATGGATCAACCCGAAGCGTTACACGATGAATGGGTTCAAGTTGGGCACGATCGGAAACGCCCCCATCGGCGACTGCCTTGGGCCGCCCACCCGCACGGTTGACTTCTCAGTGTCGAAGAACTTCCATCTAACCGAGCGGGTAGAAATGCAGTTCCGGATGGATTCTTTCAATCTCTTCAACCATCCGAATTATGGCAACCCCGGCGGCGCTATCGGCTTCAACGCTCCGAACACCGCTGGTAGTCCCGAGTTCGTGGACAAGAATGGAAACTCGACAACCGTTCTGGCGAATGCAGTTTCGATCCAGAACAGTACGCCTGCTGCTCATCCCGGTACGGTAGGCACCCAATCGGACCGAAGCCGAGAATTTCAGTACTCGATCCGGTTCGTCTTCTAAGGTGTTGGGAGAATCCGATGTTGAAATGTCCCGCTGGCAACCACGCCAGCGGGACATTTTTTACTCTCTCAGCTCGTTGAAAAACACCAATGTCGCATCTCTTTCCGTCTCCGATCTGTCCTCGACCAAAGCGGCTCTGTCGAAAATACACAAGGGCGTCTTATGTGTGGATGGGTTGCGGCGCTGTCGAATCGGCCGATCGCGAATTGAGGTTTGCTTTAGGGAAAAAAGTTGTCTATGTTTAAGCCACACATGTTCAGGTATCCCTCAAAATCCTGGCTTCTCCTGATCTTTTTCATGTTTTTCAATCTGACGGCGCAGGGCCAAGGGCCTCAGGCTGTTCCAGCTCCAGTGCAGGTACCGCCGCCCGCGAAACGCGCCCCCTCTGGCAAGAAGGAGCGGAGCGCGTTTCCCCCGGTCCCAACTTTTAAAGACATTGCCAAGGAAGTTGGCCTTACCGTTTCTCACATAGCCGCCCCCGAAGCGCATTACGTGATCGATTCAACCAGCGGCGGTGTCGGCCTATTTGACTGCGACGACGATGGTCGGCTGGATGTTCTCCTGGTGAATGGCTCGACCGTAGAGAGATTGCGCCAGGGCGGCGACCCCATGGTTACTCTTTATCACCAAGAGCCAAATGGCACTTTCAAAGACATTACCAAGGAAGCCGGTCTGACAAGGCTGGGCTGGGGTATGGGCGTTGCCGTCGCTGACTACGATAACGACGGCAAGCTCGATCTATTTGTCACCGGCTACAACGGCAACGTGCTCTACCACAATCTGGGCAATTGCAAATTCGAAGACGTCACCGAGAAGGCCGGGGTCCGCGGTGGAGGGTTCAGCACGGGCGCAGCATGGGGTGATTACGATCGCGACGGCAACGTTGACTTGTTCGTCGCCCGCTATTCGCACCTGGACATGAATAATCTTCCGCAGTTCGGCAGCAAGAAATTCTGCCGGTTCAAAGGCATCCTCGTCCAGTGCGGCCCCTGGGGCCTGGAAGGCGAATCCGATTTTCTTTATCACAATCGTGGTGACGGCACTTTTGAAGAGGTTTCAGTCAAAGCCGGCGTCCACGATGCCATCGGCTATTATGGCCTCGGCGTGATGTGGGCCGATTACGACGACGATGGCTGGCCCGATCTCCTGGTCGCCAACGACTCCGTGCCCAACTATCTCTATCACAACGATCACGACGGTACATTCACCGACGTCGGTTTGCTGGCCGGTGTTGCGCTGAGCGGTGAAGGCCTGGAACTTGGGAACATGGGAGTGGATTTCGGCGACTACGACCACAGCGGACGCTTGAGCTTTTTTGTTACCCACTTTGAAGAGCAGCCCAATTCGCTGTATCGCAACATGGGCGCCAAGGGTTTCGATGATGTGAGTTGGACCTCTGGAGTGGGCCCGCCCGGCTATCCTTACGTTGGCTGGGGCACGGCTTTCTTTGATATGGATAACGATACTTGGCTCGACCTTCTTGTAGCCAACGGCCACGTGTATCCGCAGATCGACACGTTGGAGGGCGGCCCTCGGTATCGTGAGCCGCTCCTTCTCCATCGCAATAATCGTGACGGCACCTTTGACGAGGTCTCCAAGGAATCCGGCCTCGCCGCTCTCCCTCTTCATTCCCGCCGCGGCGCCGCTTTTGGCGACGTCTTCAACACCGGAAATATTGACGTCCTGCTCTTAAACGTCGGCGAGCCACCCTCTCTCCTCAAGAACATGAATGCCGACGGCTATCACCGCGTCCTCTTCAAGCTCATCGGCACAAAAAGCAACCGCGCCGCGATTGGCGCCCGGGTGACCATCCGCGCAGCCGGTGTCCAGCAATTCAGCGAAGTGCGCGGCGGAAGCAGCTACCTGTCGCAGAACGACTTGCGCTTGCATTTCGGTCTGGGCACCGCCGGCAAGATAGAATCGGTGCAGATTCGCTGGCCGAACGGTAATGTGGAGCCGCTCCAGGATGTTGCTGCTGACTACATTTATACTGTCGTTGAAGGGAAAGGGATCCAGGACAGGAAGCCGCTACCTCCTCTGTCTCCCGGACACAGTACGCCGAGCGGCGCTCGTTGAACGGGCCGGAACTTCTTCAATGCGGGCCGCGGCCCTCGTCACAAATTCCGCCGACGATCCCATGTTTTCGGTTCGCAAGTGAGCTATCTCTTTGAATGGTCTCTTGAAACGCATCTCGGCAAGCCTCATGGTGATTGCTACGCTGGCGGCGTCGTTTCCTCGCGCCAGTCGAGCAGCCGATAATCCCGCCAAGACCCTCCAGGCGGAGTTTCAGGCCGCCAAGGCCTCCTTGGCGTCAGGCGATCTTGCCTCGGCGGAAAATCATTACATTGACACGATCGTGCTTGGTTTGCGCCAGATCGCACATCTCTCTCTCTCCCTGGGAGAAACCGATCAGGCCGCTGCTTATCTGGACTCCGCGCTGAAGCTCAAGCCGGGTGACGTTGAGACTCAGGTGGATGCCGCCGGCGTTTGCTTCCGCAAGGGAGAAGCCGATAAGGCGAAGGAGCTGCTGAAGTCTGTTGTAGCTAAAGAGCCGAACCATGCGCGGGCACGCGGCCTCCTGGGCCGAATTTATGTGTTCGAGGGAGATTCTGATAGTGCGATCCAGGAATTGAAGGCTTCGCTAGATGCCGAGGATGATTTCGAGACCGGCTATTTTCTTGGAATTGCCTACTTGACGGCAAAGAAGTTGCCCGAGGCCTCAGCCTGGTTCCATCAACTTGAGTCCAGGATGGGGGAATCGGCGGCGCTCCATATGATGTTTGGCCGGGCTTATCTGGTCGCCAAGATCCCGCAGCAGGCTATCCCTGAATTTCGCCAGGCGATTAGGCTTGATCCGAAGTATCCGCGCGCTCACGGCTTTCTCGGATACGCCTATCTTGAGCATTATCAGGAAGAAGGTTACCCCCAGGCGCGCGAAGAATTCGAAAAAGAGGTTAAGCTCCATCCCGATGAATATCAGGTGCTGGAACTTCTGGGAATCGCGGACGTGAACTTGCGCGACTATCCTGCGGCAGAAGTTGCTCTTCTCCACGCAGAGCGGCTACAGCCCAAGGAGACTTCCGTCTATCTCTATCTGGGCGAAACCTACGCGGCAACGAATCGCATCCAGGCAGCGGTCGAAGTTCTCGAGAAGTACGTCAGTATGGTGGGTAACCCGGAACAAGACAAGCTGCGCGAGGTCAGCCGGGCATACTATTTGCTCGGGCAGAATCTGCGACGGCTCGGCCGCGAAGAGGAGGCCAGAAAAGCGCTGGTACGCTCCCAGCAGATACGAGAAGCGAAGTTCAAGTACGATGTGAAGCACATTTTCGATGAGAAGAAAAGTCCGGAAGATGACCGCGAGAGTCGCGTTTCGGACCCTGTCGCTGACCTGCTTGAGGCGGGTTCCCCGGAGGAAAAGCAAGGCGCGCAGACCATGATCCAGCAGGGCTTGCCGGCGGGTCCGGTGACCAGGCAGCCGGCCACGGCGAAAGAAACGGAAGCAGCCAGGCAATACCATTCCTTTGTCGGGGAAATTCTGGGCAGTTCCTATAACGACCTGGGCGTGATGCGGGCCAAAGACTCAAAATTTCCCGAAGCCGCTGAGTTTTTCAGGCAGGCTTCCGCGTGGGAGCCCGATCTCCCGGGCCTGGACCGCAACTGGGGATTAGCCAGCTTCCGTGCCGAGCTCTACCAGGAAGCTGTTCCACCGCTCGATCGCCAGCTCAAAGCGCATCCCGACGATTCCTTGATCCGCCAAGTTCTAGGCCTTAGCTATTCCATGTTGGAGAACTATCCGAAGGTTGTTGATGTTCTCCACCCCTTGCTCGAAAATCCGCCCGACGATCCTGGCCTGCTCTTGGCGTGGGGTACGGCTCTGGTACGCACGCGTCAATCCGGAACTGCTGCAGGTATTTTCCGCCGGCTTCTGGAGCAAAATGCCGACAACGCCTCGGTCCACCTCTTGCTTGGGAAGGCCTACGCGCAACAGGAAGATTATCCCAGCGCTGTCAATGAGTTTAGCAATGCTCTGCGGCTCGATCCCCGGCTTTCAGAGGCTCACTATTACACCGGTCTGGTCTATCTACAGCAGAACGAGTTCGAATCTGCCGCGCGGGAATTTCGCGCCGAACTCGACATAAGCCCGGGCGATGCGCACACAATGTACCATCTTGGCTATACGCTGCTCTTGCAAGGCCAATTGCAGGAGTCTGTTGCCCTTTTGCGCCAGGTTGTCAAGGCCATTCCCGATTATGAACTGGCTTACTTCGAGCTCGGGCGCGCCCTCCTGCAGCAGGAAGATACAACCGGCGCCATTGAAAGCCTGGAAACAGCCAAAAAGCTTGCCCCTGATCACGACGCCGTGTACTTTCAATTGAGCCAAGCTTATCGTCGCGCTGGCCGCGTGCAGGAAGCCGGACTGGCGCTGGCGGCTTACCAGAAACTAATAGAGGCGAACAGGCTAAAGAAGCGCAAAAGCTTGGAGATAGACAAGCCCTAACCCCACGACGAACATTGGCTCCGGACCTTCCCAAAACGGATTTTGCTTGATCCCGTGAATACGTTCTCTGGACATTCGTCCCGCAATCGTGGATCACTATCGCAGCTTTGCAAAAATCCTCAAGAAAACGGATAATGTACGACGAAAATTTGGGGTTCTGCGAGTCGACGCTACTAGAGGGTGGCACTTACTAAATATCTCTTTCAAGTCTTTCTGCGTGAGGCAAGCTACGATATGATTTGTAACGAGCTGACATGAAAAAGTTCAAGTTCCTGGTCGCTCTTACGACCCGAGATAACGACTATCAGCAGGAACAGGAGGCAACGGCTCAAGAGACGGCACGGCGCCTTGGCGTCGATGTGCAGATCATCGATGCAAACAACGATCCCATCAACCAAAGCCAGCAGTTGCTGGAATTCGTTCAATCGACAGTAGGGCGTCCCGACGCCATTATCGTGGAGCCGGTCGGGGGCACGGCTCTGCCCACCGTGGCCCGCGCAGCCGCCGGTGCCGGAATCGGGTGGGTTGTGCTCAATCGTGAAATCGATTACGACGCCGCAGAGATTCGCAGGATCCGCAATGTTCCGGTCTTCCGCATAACTTCAAATCACAAAGAGATCGGCCGAATCCAGGGGAGACAGTTTGCGGCGCTTTTGCCCAAAGGCGGTTCGATCCTTTATATAGAAGGTCCATCCCACAGTTCGGCTGCGCAACAGCGAGCTGCCGGCATGCAAGAGACCAAGCCGGCAAATATCCAGATCAGGATGCTGAAGGGCGAGTGGACGGCGGAAAGCGCTCAGCGCGCGGTTCAGTCCTGGTTGCGTCTCTCCACATCAGCCCAAGCTCGGATTGATTTGATTGGCTGTCAGAATGATTCCATGGCGCTGGGCGCGCGCAACCTATTTCAAGAGTCTGCCAATGCCATCGAAAGAGCGCGTTGGCTGAGCCTGCCCTACACCGGCTGCGATGGCCTGCCCCAGGGCGGGCAGAAGTGGGTCCGCGATGGTTTGCTGACCGCAACGGTTGTGGTCCCAGCAAACACCGGGCTCGCCATCGAAATGCTGGTCAACGCCCTCCACAACAGCGTGGTGCCGTCCGACGAGACGTTGACGGCGGCGAGTTCCTATCCTTCGCTCGAACAATTGGCCGCAAGATCAGCCAAAGAGTAGCCGGAAAACGCTTTCGGCTATCTCACCTGCAAGCTCTGCAACATCCTCTGATAAGTGGGACTCAAGGCGGGTTGCTGTATCTCGTTTTCATCGCGCCACACTTATGAGAAATAGCACTGACAGAAGCGCATAGCGGTGCATATATTTCCATTTTTGGGCCTATTTCCGCTATTGGGGGGAATCGTCTTGACAAGAAGAGATGCGAATGTTTTTAATGGATATTCTTTCCGCTCTCAAAAACTTAGACGGTTGTCACATGAAAGGTTTTAACCCTATCTGTCATAAAGGGTAGTGACAACAGTGTGGAATTCTACTTCCGATCCTTTGAAGAGCCAGGAGCAGAGTGCTGGCCGATCTGAATGGTTCTGGTGTCTAACGTTGTTGTGAAAATTCTTTAGTCCTTGTGAGGTTGCCCATGCGCTCGCTCCTACGTTTGTCCTTGCTCCTGTTCGTCGCTCTGTTTGCTTCGATTAGCGCCCAAACTCAAAACATTCGCAACGTGGGCAACGGTACCTCCACACCGACGCCGGGCCTCGGTCACGACTACATCCACCTGCTTTCCGAGACGGTGAACCCGGCGAGCGGTTCGCTGAGCCTGCGCATGCAATTGCCCACGCCGCAGGGGCGGGGAATCTCGCTGCCCTTCGCCATCGCGTACGACTCCGGCCAGGCGCATGTGATTAACCCGGGCTTCGGTTATACGAATGTCATTTGGGGTAGGGCCTGGCGTGACACCTTGCCCACGGCCAGTTACACGTCTGGCCAGTTTCAACCCAGTCCCCAGTTCTATCCCGGGGAGTTTTGCAACTATAACAATGATTTCATGTTTCAGGACGCCTCGGGCGGACAGCATGCGCTCCATATGGCGTACATGGATCAGGCTCCTCCGTGGGAGATGGCATGCAGCGACCAGACCCACACTGAGGCGGTGGGCGGTGACGATTTCTATATGGGCTCCCTGGCTTCCAGCTCTTCTCCCAACCAACCCGTTCAAGTGCTGGGTACGGATGGCACGTTTTACTACGTCAATCCTCCTCGCTACAGTTATTGGGCACTTCCCGACTACATCGAGGACCGCAACGGAAACAAGATTACGGTGCAACAGAATTACTCATACTCACCCCCTTCCTATCCTTTTTCCTTCAGTTTTACCGACGATTTGGGCAGGACGGTTCTCTCTGAGTCTGGGAACGTATCCACGACTACCGTGACCAGCTCCGGCTTATCGTACGTTCGCACGTGGGGAAGCGTTCCCGAGAGATTTTCGGTCCCCAACACGCTGCAGCACAGCGATCCCAATATCGGTTGCTTCCCTCCGCAGCCGGTCAACGACACGCAATCAGTGGTGCAAGCGATTACTTTGCCGAATGGCCAAAGCTATCAGTTTCACTATGGCAGCAATCCCTACGGCCTGCTGGACCAGATTGACTATCCCACCGGGGCTTCGGTGGCCTACACCTGGAAGCTAAACGATCAGTTCTTGGAGAGCGCTACCTACAATGGCTTCACCAACGACAACAATGGTCTGCAGGCGAGCAACGGACTGTGCCAGTATCTCTACAACCTTCCTGTGGTCGCCACGCGCACCGTCAAAATGAATGGCGTGCCCGTGCTCACCCAGACGTTTACCTATGCCGCGCAATGGACACCCAACAATGCCAGTTGGACTCAGAAAACCACCACGGTGAGTACCACGGACCTGGTATTGAGCAAGACCTCGCAGACGGTTTATACCTATGTACCGGGATCGGTCGTCAGCAACAGCGCGCCATTTGTCTTCACTCCCTCCGAGATACCGCTGGAATCGAAGATTCAGCGCTACGACTGGGGCAACACCAGCACGCCGATGCTGACTACGAGCAAGGCCTGGTTTGATGAGAACAAGCTAGGGTGCGAAGTCGAGACGCTGCAGGATGGCGTAACTTCGTCTGGAAAATGGTACGCGTATTCGGGAATCTACGTTACTGACATCAAGGAGTACGATTACGGCCAGGTCAGCGCGAGCGCGTGCCAAAGATCTTCAACCTTTCCGTACGATCCTGCCGCGCCTCCGCCCAACCCCACGCGCGAGACGGCCACTACCTACATTACTATTCAGAGTCCCCTTTTTGTTGGTTCGCCGGGGCTGGGGCTGGGGTTCGGTTTGCCCTCCACGGTGATCACCAAGGACAGCAGTGGCAATCGCGTGGCGGAGACCGACTACTACTACGACCAGACGGCCACGTCCCCGGTGACTGCCCTCGGGCACGATGACACCCATTTCCCCGCCGGCGCCGGCGTGCCTCGCGGCAATTTGACCACGGAAATCCACAAGTGTTTTATTCCTTCGACCGGGGCCGCATGCCAGGACTCGGTCATCACCCATACCTACGATGAGACGGGGCAGGTGCTTTCGACGACCGACGCCATCGGCAATGCGACGGGCGACGTGGCCCATCACACGACCACGTATGACTACACCGACAACTTCAGCGAGGGTGGCTCCGCGCCGGGGAACACCAATGCCTATCTCACCAGGATCACTTATCCGCAAACCAGCAACGGTGTGAACCATATCCAGAGCTACGCCTACGCCTATCAGGATGGGCAGCTTACCTTCGCCACCGATCAGAACCAGAAGACCACGAGTTATTCCTATAACGACAGCCTGCGGCGGTTGAAGGAAGTGGACTCACCCGATGGCGGCAAGACGATCTACAACTACCACGATGGCAGTACCGCATATTCTTCCACGCTTGAGGTCAAGCAAACCATTGATAGCCGTCAAACTTCATCGCTGACCCTGCTCGATGGCTTGGGCCAGAGCGTACGTAGCGAGAAGCTGAACGATGACGGCGACCCCAGCGGCGCCTACGACCAGGTGGATAGCTGCTTTGACGGACAGGGACAGAAGTACTTTGAGACTTATCCTTACCGCTCTAGCGGATTTGATTCAAACGGGCTTGGCGCACCCTACATATGCAGCAATTCGCAACGCCCCGGCGATACCTCCACCTATGATGGCCTGGGCCGCGTGACCAACGTCACCAACGCCGATGGCAGCATTGTCAGCACTGATTATTCACAGCTCCCAACCACCACTGTAACCGACCAGACCGGCAAACAGCGGCGCAACCGGACCGACGCACTGGGACGGCTATTGGAAGTGGATGAGCCGGGCGTCGTCACCCAGTCGGTGGGTAACTTTGCCACTATGCAGGCCGCCGGAAATTTTGTGGTGTATGACCCCTCCAACAACGCCTTGTGGTACACCTCAACAGGCTCGTCGCCACCCGCCGGCAACTACTTTATGCAAATGCAGGATGAAGGCAACCTGGTGCTCTACCAGTATCCTGCCGTGTGGTACACCAGTACCTCGCAGTCGGGCGGCGGCGCCAACCTGGCCACCGCCAATTGCCCGAGTGTGGGGAGCTCTCTGACCTCCGGCCAGACGCTGCCTTCCGGCTCCTGCCTGGTTTCCTCCAACCGCCGTTATGTGCTGTACATGCAACCCCAAGGCAACCTGGTGCTCTATGACCTCTCCAACAATGCCTGGACTCCATTGTGGTACAACAGCACGACCGGGCAACCCGGCAGTCACGCCCTCTTGCAGAGTGACGGAAATTTTGTCCTCTACGATCCCTCCAACAATCCCGTGTGGTACACCAGTACCGGCCAGCCGGGTAGCCTATCGAGTTTGTTGAGTATGCAGGATGACGGAAACCTGGTGCTCTATCAGTATCGTGCGCTGTGGTCCAGCAATACCTCGGCGAGTGGCGGCGGGACGCCGAGCGCTGTCACTTGTAACAACCTGGGCACACGTCTTAATGCTGGCCAGACGCTGGTGGCAGGCTCATGCCTGGTCTCACCGAATGGGCGCTTTGAACTGCTCATGCAAATAGATGGAAACCTGGTGCTCTATGATCTGGCGCAGAGTCCTGCAAGTCCGCTGTGGAATACGGGCACCTCCGCCGGTCCGTTCGATCTCCGTATTGCACTGGTCACGAACTATAGCTACGACACGTTGGATAACTTGCTCTGTGTGGAGCAGCACGGCAATGTGTCGGGAACGGGTTGCAGCGCCTCGCCCAACCAGGACGCAACCAGCCCTTGGCGCGTGCGGCGTTTCAGTTATGACTCGCTTTCGCGGCTGCTGACCGCGACGAATCCTGAATCGGGAACGATCTGTTATGGGCAGTGGCAAAATGGCCAGTGCGTCAACGGCTACGACGGCAACGGCAATCTGATCTACAAAACATCACCCGCCCCCAACCAGACGGGTACGGCTATAGTCACTACTACCTACGGCTACGACGCGTTGAACCGGCTGACGAGCAAATCGTTCTCCGATAACTCTCACTCGGAAACCTACATTTACGACGTCAGCAATTCTTTGGGGGTGAATGTCCAGAACCCGGTCGGACGGTTGGTGGGTACCTACGCTTCTCGCGCTGGGGACAGTGGAGGGGTGGGCAGCGTGCTCAGCTACGACCTCATGGGCCGACTCATCTACGAGAACCATTTCAACCAGCACGTCCCCACAGCGATCAATCAGGTTTTCAACTACACCTACAACCTCGATGGCTCGCTGAAGACGATTACCTATCCCAGCAGCCGGGTCGTCACCTACACCTACAATCAGGCCCAAAGGCCGATCTCTGCGGCGGATACCACCACCACTTTTGCCACGGGCGCGCATTACACGGCCTGGGGTGCATTAAGCAGCGTGGTTAACGGCGGCATAACCACGAGCGATTACTACAACCTGCGCATGCAGCCCTGCCGTCTGGTTGCGAATAGTGCAGGTGTTGTGTCCAGTTCAAATCCGTGTACTGACTCCACGAACTTGGGCAATGTGCTGGATCTGAGTTATGACTTCAGCTCCTGCAACAGCAATGGAGGCAATAACGGCAACGTATGCCGGCTCATCAACAACAAGAACAGCTCCCGTTCTCAGAGCTTCCAGTATGACCTTCTGAACCGGCTAACTCAGGCATTGACGCCCAATTCCGCCAACTGGGGCACCGACTACGTGTATGACAGTTGGGGGAACCTGCTGCAGAAGAAGCCCAAAATCCCCAACTACACCGATAGCGATCCACAGCCCGCCGCGGGCATGAGTAACGTGAATGTCAACAACCAGGTGGCCAACTGGTGCTATGACGCGGCCGGAAACGTTATAGGCCCTAACAACTCCTGCTCGGGCTATGCCAATAACCATACTCCTTATGAGAATGTTTATGACGGCGAGAACCGTCTGACCAAGACGACGTTTGGCGGCGTCACCAGCTACTATGACTACGACGTTGACGGGCAGCGGGTAAAGAAGACGGGAAGCACCAATACTCTTTACTGGTACGGGCCGGGCGGCGAGGTGCTGGAAGAAACCGCCCTCAGCGGCACCCTACAGAATGAGTACATCTTCTTCGGCGGCAAGCGTGTGGCCCGCTACAGCGTGACAAACGGATATTCGTTCTACTTCAGCGACCATCTCGGCTCGGCGGATGTAGTGACCGATGCCCTGGGGAATATCAAAGAGGAATCGGATTACTATCCCTTCGGCGGCGAGCGCATAGTCACCGACTTGGGCATCGGCAACAACTACAAGTTCACCGGCAAAGAACGCGACCCCGAAACTGGTCTCGACTACTTCGGGGCAAGGTATTATGCGAGCAGCATTGGGCGCTGGTTAAGTCCGGACTGGAGTGAGGATCCATATCCTGTCCCGTATGCTGATTTCCATGACCCGCAAACGCTCAACCTTTATGGCTATTTGAGAAATAGTCCAGTTTCAAAGACGGACTTAGATGGGCACTATCATTGCGATGTTGATATATCCATATGGGGCCCGAACGGTGTAACCGTTCGGGCTGGCCAGTGCCATCTCGATTGGTTGGATTACGTCGCGATTCGTACTCTTTTTTTCGGCTACGCCATGTATCGAAGCGCGGTCGACAATCCCGATGGTACAGTAGCTACCGCTCAGAGGGCTGCGGAGAACATTAAGTACCTCGCGGATCAGTTGCCGGAGTTGCCGGACTGTGGCTGCAATGCATCGTCCAACAAAAAACCGAAGAGAGTTACAAGTCCAAAGCACCACCCTAATTCCAAGAGTCCTGAACCGAATAATGTTCAGGAACTTTTCGACAAATCGATTCCCGATGACTCTGGTGTCCGATGGGCCAAAGATGCAGACGGTACAATCCATCGTTTCTCCGCTCCTTCCAATGGCGAGACACACTGGAATGGATCGACGGCGGGCGCTGATCCTATTCGGATGGACGACATTCCCATTGAAATTAGGAGGGCGTTGAAGTGACCATTGGAGACCCCGCGGTCTTCGCCATTGAGTCGAGCATTACGAAGGCTTATGAACGGATAAGCCTTCGCGCCCTAGGCTTTTTCGTGATTTACCTTAAGGGCTTGTGCTACGGTAGACGCTCTGCGAATAGTACGATGCTAGCCTGCTCCTTCGATGAAGTTGCGCGCCGGATCGCCATGCGTGGACGTCACATTGCGCCGTTCCCCGCTGATGCCGATGCAGAAGAAATAGCCCATGCTTTTCGAAATGCGATTTATGGTGAAGAACAAAAGAGAAGCTATTTTGGCATTCCCTTCCCCCAATTTCGCGAGATGATTTATTCAAGGCGGATACTTTGGGCTCCGGACGGAGATTCAGCGTTCGACGATGGTAGTTACGTCCTGCAGTTTGACGTTGGAGATAGCGTTCGTCTTGTTGCGTTCAAGTCCACCCAAGATGCCCCGCAGAGTCCGGCAACGATTACAGATACTCACCTGACCGCAGATGATTTCTACAGCGTTCTACAGGAATGGCACAAAGCTTTTGAGAATGAGTGGACTTCGCTCACAAAGATTGGTGGCCCGGGCTAAATTTTTCTGATCTATGAACTACTCAGAGAGTGGACGTGTGGCTGGTCTGAACAAAGTTCATCTCATGATTATTTTGTAGGGATGGGTGGCCCCGGGCAAAACAGTTAATCTCATAATTAATCTCGCGGGTTGCCCCGCCCTAGCTGCTAGGGCGGAGGGTTTCTGGAGTCGCTGAAAATTTCGCTGAGGCACACGCCATCCCAGTGTTCGTGGAGGAGCATTTCTGCCCACTGAGGACCATGGCCCCATTGTGGTATCAAAGCGTCAACTCCTGAGCAAACCTGGATTATCATCGTTCCTGGAAGTGTATCCGCATCCAGGAATGCGGGGGCCTGTTAGAAAAATGCCCCAAAGGTTCTTTGAAAATTCGTTGCCTAACGGGATTCATGAAAACCCGCCATCGATAGCGTGCAGAAAGCAGCCCTTTGTTTCTAGCTGGGTGCCTTGGATTCGGGTAAGCCTTTGCTGAGAAAGCGAGGGCAGTTTGCTGAGTCTCAGAAACTAGAAAATGACTTGTTAGCAAGTTCTCCTCCAATACAGCGCATGTTATTTAATTTCAACGACTTAACACTGAAATTGACTGCCGAGCAAGTCCCCCACACTGAATGCAGAAAGCAGTCCTTTGTTCTTGGCTGCGGGCCTTCGATGTAGTATGAGTTCTTGGTAAGCCCTGTCGCGCGCGAACCAAAAAACGAGGGTGGAGCGGCTTTACCGTGCGCAAACCAAAAGCTCCGGCGTCTTGCTGAGTCTTCAGAAATCAGGAAATGACTTGCTAGCAAGTCATTTCCTGATGCGGTACATGTTATTTAATTTCAACAACTTAACACTGAGATTGAACTGCCCAGCAAGTAACGACCGGCTGTCCGAACGGCTCCCGGAATGAGCGTTTCGGACCGGGCACACCTATCTTCTTCGGAGAACAACAATGAAAATGCTTTCTGTCGCAGTTGTCACGTTGCTGCTGTCTAGTTTTCTTTTTGCGTCTTCTTATTATCCCGCTCGTATCGATGACGCCAAGGCGATTTACCTGACTAACAAGAGTTTCCCCGTTCAGGGAGATGGCGTGGCAGATGACTCTGACGCAATACAGCAGGCGATCAACAAAGTGCAGGAAACAACTAACCAGGGTATTCTCTTCGTTCCTGCCGGTCGCTACCGCCTGACTAAGACGATCTATATATGGCCGGGGATCCGGCTGATTGGGGTTGGGACAACGCGGCCGGTATTCTTACTCGGCGCCAACACTCCAGGTTTTCAGCAGGGCCCGGCTTATATGGTATTCTTCGCAGGATTCCGTCCAGGGTCCGCTCAGGCGACTCAGACGCCTGGGGGAAGGATTCTTCCTGCTGCAAATGCTACTCCTCCAGATGCGAATCCCGGCACATTCTACTCAGCGATGAGCAACATCGATATCGAAATTCAGGATGGGAATCCGGGTGCGGTGGGAATTCGCGCCCATTATGCCCAGCATTGCTTTCTGGCGCACATGGACTTCCATATCGGCTCCGGACTTGCGGGCATTCATGATGGTGGCAATGTGGCAGAGGACGTACGTTTCTATGGTGGCCAGTACGGAATCTGGACGCGGAGGCCTTCTCCCGGATGGCAGTTCACCGTGATTGATGCCACCTTTGAAGGCCAGCGGGAAGCCGCCATCCGGGAACACGAAGCGGGACTGACTTTGATTCGTCCACAATTCAAAGACGTTCCAACGGCAATTTCCATCGATCCCAAATACTCAGATGAGCTCTGGGTGAAAGATGCACGCATGGAAAACATTAGCGGGCCGGCTGTGGTGATAAGTAATGAGAGAAGTGCCCGGACCGAGGTCAATATGGAAAACGTCGCTTGCAATAAGGTTCCGGTGTTTATCTCGTATCGCGAGAGCGGAAAGCAGGTTGCCGGCCCAGGAATATCGTATGCTGTGAAAACGTTTTCCCATGGACTCCACTTCGACGATATCGGCTCAACTCCTACGATCCGGGATGTCTATGAAACCGCTGCGTTGAGTACGCTGCCCGAGGCGGTGAGGTCCGATATCCCCGCTCTGCCGCCGATGGACACCTGGGTGAATATTCTGAGCTTTGGCGCAGTTGGAGACGGCATCGCTGACGACACAGAAGCATTCCAAAAGGCAATCGCCGCACATCGTGCAATCTACCTACCCTCCGGGCAATATCGCGTTACCGACACCATCGCGCTGAAACCGGACACGGTGCTGATCGGTTTGCACCCCAGCGTCACCCGGATTCTTCTCGCTGACTCTACGCCTGCCTTTCAAGGCGTAGGCAATCCCAAGCCACTTCTCGAGACACCGCAGGGCGGAACAAATATCGTCACAGGTATCGGCCTGTATACCAACGGTATCAACCCCCGTGCCGTAGCCGCGAAATGGATGGCGGGCAGCGATTCACTCATGAACGATGTGCGCTTCCTTGGCGGGCACGGCACCGTTGAGCCGGGCGCAACCGTGGAGGAAAATCGCAAGGTTTGGCAGCAGATCTATAACAACAATCACACCGCCGATTCCGACATAAAGCGTCGCTGGGACGGGCAGTATCCGAGTCTGTGGGTGACCAACGGTGGTGGTGGAACTTTTGTTGACATCTGGACACCCAGCACGTTCGCTCAAGCGGGCCTCTACGTTTCCAACACTTCCACTGCAGGGCGGGTTTACGAGCTGTCGAGCGAGCACCACGTTCGCAATGAAGTCGTCCTGCACAATGTCTCCAACTGGCAAATCTACGCACTGCAAACGGAAGAAGAGCGCGGTGAAGGCGGTTTTGCGTTGCCGCTTGAGATTCGCGATTCCATGAACATTACTGTCGCAAATCTGCACATGTATCGGGTAGTTAGCAGCTATCAGCCTTTCCCCTACGCGATCAAAGTAATGGATTCGAAGAACATTCAATTTCGCAATGTTCACTGCTATAGCGACAGTAAAGTGTCTTTTGACAATGCGCTTTACGATTCCACTCACGATGTAGAACTACGGCAGCGTGAGTTTGCATGGCTCGACCTCTCTGGTAACCCGCCGAGAGCGCTTCGTGAAAAGCCATCGCCGGTTATCGCTGCAGGTGCGAAAATAAAGAAGGAGACCGGCGGTTTCTTCAGTATTTCCGGAGGCGCCATTGACGGCTTCGGAAACCTCTATTTCGTTGACGCCAAATGGCAGACGATCTATCTCTGGTCTGCTGCTGCACGTAAGCTCTCAATCGTCCGCGACAATCCCGTTGATCCAGTGGAACTGGCCTTTGATAAAGCCGGCGACCTGTTGGTGATTTCGTATGCCGGGGATGGCACCGTATACAGCTTCAAGCCCGGCGCACCAAATGACGACATCACGCTGCTTAGAGCCGAACCGGCAGCGCCCCGCCCGGGCATGACGGCTGTCCTGCCCGTTGATTATTGGCAAAACGAGAACGACTTGATCGAAACCGAGTCGGTGAAGAAGCCCTATCAGTTTGTTTCACCCGATGGGACGACCTTTATTCCTGCTGGAGACAAATTTGTCAGCGGGAAGCTTTACTACGGCTCCAAACTGGATGACGAGTTACGGGCATTTGGCATGGCGCCCGTTGTGGCGGGCCAGCCTTTCTATCTAACCGACGCGTCGGAGGGCAAGACCTATGTTGGGGATGTCGGGGTTGACGGCACAATTTCAAACTTGAAACTCTTTGCGCAACAAGGTGGAGAGGGATTGGCGGTAGACGAAGGGGGCAACGTATACATCGCCGCAGGGCAAGTGTTCGTGTACAACTCATCCGGCCAACTTATTGATACCATCAAGGTTCCGGAACGCCCGCTGCAGTTACTGTTCGGCGGCAGCGATAGAAAAACCCTGTTCATTCTGGCTCGCAGCTCTCTGTATTCGGTCCAGTCCCGATTCCGGGGACGTTAGTGCCTAAAACCTATGGGAATCCGCGGAGAGATGGTGCTGCGAAATATGCATAGATATTTTGGGACCGCAATTTGTTCAGTGCTGGGCATTTTTTTTCTCAGCGCGGTTCTGCTCTTCTCGCAAGATTCCGCGGGCCAGCAGTCAAAACTGCCCGGCAAGAAAACCCTCTCCTCGGCCCCGGCGGCTGTCGAGGAACGGAAGCCAGAGCCTTCGGAGCCCTCTGCCTCCTTCCCTCAACTGATAGACATCACTGCTTCGACGGGCATCAATTTCGATCACCTTTCAAGCCCCGAACAGAAGTACATCGTGGAATCCATGAGCGGAGGTGTCGCCCTCATTGATTATGACCGGGACGGCTGGCCCGATATCTACTTCACCAACGCACAAAGTGTCGACATGGCACTCGCGGGTAAAAAGGCCCGCAGCGCGCTCTATCACAACAACCACGATGGAACATTCACCGATGTCACCGAGAAAGCAGGAGTCGGTTATCCGTGCTGGGCGATGGGTGCGACCGTCGGTGACTATAACAATGATGGCTGGCCGGATTTGCTGGTCACCTGTTTCGGGGGAATCGTTTTATATCGCAACAATGGCGATGGGACCTTCACGGATGTAACCAGGCAAGCAGGCCTGAGTAGTGATTCCGGATGGGCTACAGGCGCGGCCTTTGGGGATTATGACAATGATGGGTATGTGGACTTATTTATCTCGCATTATGTAGATCTCAACCTGAGTAATCTTCCCACCTTCGGCTCCAGCAAAACCTGTAAATATCATGGCATTGATGTGCAATGCGGTCCTCGAGGTCTCAAAGGCTCTCCCGATAACCTGTATCACAATAACCGGGATGGCACATTCACCGATGTGTCGAAGAAAGCGGGAGTGGATGATTCGGAAAATCGTTTTGGATTGACCGCTGTATGGGCAGACTTCAATAACGACGGCCGTTTGGATCTCTTCGTCACCAATGATGGCCAGCCGAACTATCTTTACCGCAACGACGGCAACGGGCACTTTACTGACATCGCCCTCCTGGCAGGCACAGCGGTTAGTCAGGATGGAGGTGAGCAGGCCAACATGGGTCTGGCTGTGGGTGATTACCTGCACACTGGCCGTACTTCTGTTGCGATTACCCACTTCAGTGATGAGTATATGGCTCTATATCGCAACGATGGAGACATGAGTTTTACCGATTCCTCGTACGCATCGGGAATCGCGCCCGGCACAATTCCCTATGTTGGCTGGGGAGATGGATTCTTTGACTTTGACAACGATGGCTGGCTGGACTTCTTCATGGTCAATGGCCATGTCTATCCTCAAGTAGACAGCATCGATATTCGCCCGAAATATCGCGAGCCCAAACTCTTGTTCTTGAACCAGCACGATGGCACCTTCAAGAACATTAGTAACTTGGCCGGGCCTGCAATTCAAGTTCCGCAAGTAAGCCGTGGAGCAGCTTTTGGTGACCTGTTCAACGATGGGCGAATCGAAGTTGCTGTTGAAAACTTGAAAGGGCCGCCAATGATTCTGCGCCCCCAGGATGGCCCCGAAAATCATTGGATCAGCTTTGAACTGCAGGGAACGAAGAGCAATCGGTTGGCGCTAAACGCACGGGTAAAGATTACGGATGGGAGCCTGGTTCAGATGGGTGAGGTTCTCAGCAGTGGAAGCTATCTTTCTCAAAACGATCTTCGCATTCATTTCGGATTGGCTGCTGCAACAAAAGTCGATTCTATCGAGATCTATTGGCCATCCGGAACGGTGGACAACTTGAAGGATCTTTCGGCGGATAAGTTCTACAGTGTACTAGAAGGAAAAGGAATCGTTCCCGCGGAGCAGATTCGACCTGTATCAGGGAGTACCTTGCAGAGAGGACAAACTAATGTCACCGGGGTTGAGGTTGCCCCAGTGACAAGCATCCGCCACTGAAAACATTTTCAACCTAGGCAGGCCGCTGGATCGGGGCCAACATAAAGCAGTCTTTAGAGCAAACTTGAGAACAAGGCTTGCTTATATCTGGGCAGCTACGTTCTCTTTTTTGTTTCTTCGCAGCTTGCTGGCATCAGGATCGAGCCGTGCCCGCAAAGCCAGCGCCAGTTGATAAATATCCTGCACCTTGGCTTGCGCTGTCTTGGGTATGTCCGGCGTCTCCAGTGCGAGCTGTGAGGAAAGCAGAATGCCGGTCACCGTATCTTTCACCTCGCCCCGCAGTATGCTTTCAGCTGCCTGCATGGCCTGGAACTGTTCACGCTGGTGGCGATGCAAAGCCATGCGGACCTCCCGCACAATGCGCTCCATGCCACTGATGGCGAAATTAATGAATACGGGAATGGCCGTATCCATGGAATCGAGAAACTCTTGTGCCGTGACCGGTTCGGAATCCAGCATGCCTTCATCCATGACCACAACTGTAATCTTCCCCTGAAGCTGCTCTTTCTCTTCCCGGACCTGCGGTTGCCGCGTGGTCTTGATCACCTGTACTTGCTCGCTGGCTGCCTTTTGCAGTACAGCAGCGCACTCTTCGCCGCGATCACACGTTGTCACTAACAAAATCATTGTTTCCTCACATTCTGATCCCGAAGTCTTCCAAGTGGTACTCTCTGATCTTACGATACAGTGTAGTTTTGCCCATCCCAAGTTTCTTGGCGGCTTCAAGCTTGTCGCCCTTGAGTTGGCGCAGGGCGTTAAGAATCGCCTCCCGCTCCAGTTGCGCTATCGGGATGATCGTGGTCTGGCGCATGTCTACAGAAGCCTGTTGCCGCATCGAATTCTGCAGCGCAGTGGGCAGATCGCCCGAGTGGATAAGCGGGCCAGAACTCATGGCGCTGGCGCGTTCCAGACAATTCTCCAGCTCGCGTACATTGCCCGGCCAATCGTAGGCCAGCATGATCTTTATGGCTTCGTCGCTGATAATTCGTTCCGCGCCCGTAAGGCGTGAGAGGCGGTCCAGAAAATGCCCGACGAGCAACGGAATATCCTGCTTGCGTTCCCGCAGAGGCGGAATGCGCAGGGAAAGCACATTCAAACGGAAATATAAATCTCTGCGGAAGCTTCCCTGCTCAACTGCAGCATCCAAATTACGGTTGGTGGCGGCCAGAATTCGAACATTGATAGGGAGAGGCCGTGTTGCCCCTACCGGCCGAATCTCTTTTTCCTGCAAAGCGCGCAATAGTTTTACCTGCAAATCCGTGCCTAACTCGCCGATTTCATCCAGAAAAACCGTTCCGCCGTTGGCCAGAGAAAGCAATCCTTCTTTGGACCGGTTCGCTCCGGTAAAAGCTCCTTTGACGTAGCCAAACAGCTCGCTCTCGATCAAGGTTGGCACCAGCGACCCGCAATCTACCGGGATGAAGGGCTTATCCTGATTCGGTCCGGAAAAGTGGATGGACCGCGCTACCAGCTCTTTGCCCGTGCCGCTCTCACCATGGATCAACACCGGGTACGAGCTGCTGGCCGCCTTGCAGATAAAGCGGTACAACTTCTCCATCTCTGGCGCGCGGCCAATAATATTGCCCAATCCTTCTTTCGATTTGATCTTCTGACGCAGCAGACGGTTTTCACTTGCCAGCTTCACGTGGCCTGCAACGCGTTCCAGCAGCAGCTTTAATTCATCCAGGTCAAAAGGCTTGGTCACGTAATCGTAGGCACCGTATCTCATGGCCTGCATCCCCGATTCCAGGGATGAGTTGCTGCTGATCACGATCACCTCGGCCTGCGGCCGGCGGCGTTTGATCTCGCGCAATGACTCGAAACCGCTGCTGCCCGGGAACTTGAGGTCGAGCATGACCACATCAATTGCGTGGGTTTCCAGCAACTTATAAGCGGTTTCGGCGTTTTCAGCGATAAACGTCTGATAGCCCAGTGAGACAGCAGCTTCCCGGCATCCCTCACGTACCGCGCGCTCATCGTCAAGGATCAGCAGATTCAACAGCTCGATCGGTGGATGCTCAAGGCTTGCGGAGATCAATGAATTGGCGGCCATTGTAATATCCCTACTGCATTTGCAGTTCCCTTCCAGTATAAAACTGTAAACCTATCCTTATCAGTAGATTACAGAATATCTCTACATCTGTGAGGGGGGCTAGTTTTTCCCGAAAAGGGAAAGTTTAGTACTTATACAACGGATTTTAGGCCAATATGCTATTTATTTTCAATATTTTATTGAAATATTCTCATTATGAAACCTTGTGTCATTTCGGGAATATTTGTTTAATATACGGTTAAAATCACAATATATACGCTAAGCTGTTTATTTTCTTATATTTATAATGCATTTATCAACCATGGATTAGCAAAGGCTGGGTCAAACGGAAGGTCAACCGGCGTTCTGATGCAATGCCTACATCTTTTTTCCCGGTTGCCAGCGCTACGCCAGAGCCTGCGCCCGCCCCGGCGGCGCTGCCAATTAGTGCCCCTTTCCCGCCACCTGCTAAAGCACCAATTAAGGCTCCTGCTCCGGTGCCGCCGCCAATCAAAGCCCAGTTTCGCTTCTTATGTGAGGTTCCCTGCACAAAAATGCTGGAGGTGTGCAAAGGGGTCTGCTTCCCTTGCAGGTTGAGCGAGGTCAGGGTAATGCGCAGGTATCCTGGGTTATGCAGCCTGCCGGAGTGGCGCACAGCAACCACTCTACCAGTCACATCTGTGCCGCGCAGGGCTACGGTTTGCCCGTTGATAACCAGTGGTTGCTCTAGAACGGCTTCAAAATGCTCCCCTGGCGAGGCAGTCGCACTGGAGAGCACACCCTGCATGCGGATCTCAATGGCTATCCCGGCAGGAACGATTAGCTCTGGAGCAGGTGTTGGAGTTGGAGCAGGCTTTGGGAGTGAATTTGTAGGGTTGCTGTTTGAGTCGTTGTGATGGAAAGGGATTTGAACATTATTGCTTGTAGTAGCCGCCTCCGCGGAGCTGAACAGCCGGGAGCGACTGATGTTGATAGCCAATAGGGTTAATGCCAGTAAAGCCATCACAACCGGCACGAACTGCAATCTTAACTTCATCGTAAAGCTATAATCGTGAACCTGACAAAGCGGGGACTTTGTAACTGGAAGTGCATTTAGCATGCCAATGTAAATTGTTATTTATCAATATTTTACAAGAAATACGCAGGCCTTGAAGTGTAATTTTTGCCGGATGAATTTAGGAGGGATTCTTGCGCAGTGACCCGCAAACTACAAAGCATGAAAAACTATGCTTAATTTCTTATATCTGCCAACAGCTTCTCTATTTCCTGTTTGGTGTCAGCCGTAACCGGCAACAGCGGCAGCCGCGGAGGTCCACCGTAGTATCCATTGAGATCAAGTCCGTATTTGATTCCAGGAATGCCTAACTGGCCAACGATTCTTTGCGATGCAGCAGCGATGCGTTGTTGTTTCTCTTCAGCCAGCTTCGGGTCGCGGTCTTTCCATGCGGTATAAACTTCGAAGCATGCGGTAGGCGCAACGGTGGCAAAAGCAATAAGCGCGCCGACCGCACCTTTTTCCAGAGCATTCAGTAACTGGTGCGCAGAGCCGCAGAGCACCTGGAAGCCGGCATTCCTGGTGCGGGTCTTGAGCTTCGATTTGGCTACGACCGCAGTCGTCGTGGCCGATAAAGATTCCACGAGAACTACATTTTCGGGCGCTTTTTCCTCTGCCTGCATGCGGGCCGTCACTGCGGTAAATACTTCGGTCACCAGAACTTCGTACTGCACATGGCTCGTGCTTTGCACCAGGCGCTCGATTTTTTCCAGGCTCCCACCCGATTCCTTGATGCCAATGATGTTCGCGTGCTCTGCCAACTGCGTGATGATTTCCACTGGCATGTCGTATCCGGTAAACACCGGGGCGTTATAGAGGACCACCGGCAGCGGTGAGCGGTCAGCGACAAAGCGATAGAAAGCCAGAATATTTTCTGGCTTCATCTGTGGTTTGTAGTAATGCGGCGGACGTATTAGTACCGCGTCGTAGCTGAGAGAAGCGGCATACTCAGCCAATGCGAGCGTGGCAATGGCCGACTCAGCACCCACGCCGGCGAGAAGCACGGTGTGATTAGCAGCAGCGTTGCGGGCTTCACGCAGGACTTCACGACGCTCCTCGCCAGATAGCATGACCGCCTCGCCAGTCGAGCCCAGCACCGCAATGCCAGCGATCGGCGTGCGCGAATAGCGGTCCACGTTGTGCTCAATCTTGCGGAAATAAATTTTCCCGTCCTGATAAAAAGGCGTCGTGATAGCGGCGAAGATTCCGTTCAGTAACACAGTGTCGTTCCTTGTTTCCAGTTTAATCTAATTTACGATTTACGATTTCAGATTGACGATTTAATAAAACTTTCCTAAATCATAAATCGTCAATCGTAAATCGAAAATCACCTACATCCAAATTTGCCCCAGCGCCCGGGCAAAATTTCCGCCTAGAATTTTCCCAATGTCTGCGTCGGAGTATTTGCGCCGAATCAGCCCCTCAGTCAAATCAAACATACGCTTAGGATGGTTCAAGCCCTCAATCTCTCCGTGAAAAGTCTGATCATTCTTGTAGCCAGTCAACATCTTCCTTTTAAGCCCGGGCGGAAGCTTGTCATAGCCGTCGAGGTCAATATCGCTGCCTACGCCTACGTGCTCCACGCCTACGAGTCGAGCGACGTGGTCAAAGTGGTCGAGAACGTTTTCGATTGTCATCGGCTCGCTGGCGCGCACCAGTTGGCGTACGCCGGTGATGCCTATCACGCCTCCGGTGGCCGCCAATTTCTTGATGGCCTCATCGGTCTTATTGCGGGGGTGAGGATCCAACGCACGGCAATTGGCATGGGTCACCAGCACGGGACGCGTCGAGAGCCGGTAGGTATCGAGCGACGTGTGCGGTCCGCAGTGCGAGAGATCAATCGCCATGCCAGTCCGGTTCATGCTTGCCACCACGTCAATGCCGAACGGGGTAAGCCCCGTATCCACGTCCTGGTATCCGCTGCCAATCGCGTTGCGCACGTTATAGGTGAGCTGCGAGACGCGCTGGCCCAGGGCATAGAATTCCGCGATGTCTTCCGTTTTGCGGAAATGATCAGCACCCTGAAATCCCAAAATGATGCCGATCTTGTTTTCGCGCTTCAGGTGCGCAAAATCGTCTACGCGTGCTACCCGCAGAAAGTCGTGGCTGAAGTGGGTGATGAACCCATCCCATGCTGACAGGACTTTCTTTGCGTCTTCATAAGGCTGTAGCTGTCCTGTACCCCAACCAATGTGAAAGACGTTGATGGAGGATTCCTTGTAGCGCGCAAGGTCGGCCGCAGTAAACGTCTCCGGATGCGACCACCAGGTCGCCGTAGGCTTATTTTTATCAGGGATGACATCCGGAAAAGCGCCCAGCTTAAACTGGCTGAGCATATCAATCACCAGGGAGCGATGAACTAGGTCAATACAACGGGTAGAGTAATTTTCTGTGGAATCCGCAAAAAGCTGGAATTGTGAAAAATTTAAATACGGCGCCGTTATCGAGGCTCCGGCCGCTCCGGCGATTGTCTTGAGAAAGTTCCTGCGTTGCATTTATATGGCTAGAGCAAAAGAAAGTTGTTGCACCTGAGATTTCGTGCTGCCGTTCTTGAACTCATCAATCAGGTCTATAGCGACAAACAAATTCGGCACCTTGGAGGTCCGGACTGAAAGAAAACTCATCCATTTACCGGCAGATTTGATGCGAAAGCTCGACCCAAAGACGCCGGTCGTCTCAATTTGCTGGTAAGGCAACGGGCCTTTGCTGCCCCAGCGCACGCCTTCCATTGAAAGTTGTAGCTTGCCGAACTCCACAGGAATGCCCTGCTTGATGCGCGAGCGAAAGTCGTTCAGCAAGCGCAGATTCACCCGCCCAAGAATCGTCAGCATCAGCTCACGGTGATTTTGAATAAAATTACCGACACTGATGGCCGTCCCATCCTGGGAAACCACCTTCAGATTTTGTGTTGCCTTAGAGGCATCGGATTTACGGCTGGCGGCGGCCGCAATCAGAATTCCGATCAAACCAAAATGCACGCCCACGCTCTGGGCCGTGGTGGTTTGTGCATACCGAGTCTCCTGGATTTGATCCCAGCGAATGTCCTTCGCTCCGAACAGACCGGAGCGCGTAATTCCCTCATTGTGAACGGAAATAAGACTGCGTGAGAGATACAACCACCAGAAAACCGAGAGCGCCGCAGTTGCCGCGAGCGCGATGATCCAGCCCGGCTGCAACAGATTCTGGAAATCAGGTGCCACGCCGGCGGCAGCGATCAAGCCCACCGCTACCAGCGGCATCCATGCGATTACCTTCCAACCCGTTGAATAGGTATAGGTCTTTTCCGGCGGTGTAATAAACATGGTCTTTGCTCCTAACTCCTAACTCAGTGTCCCGCAACCAGCCGTTCGGCCTGCAGATGCTGCAACGCGCGTACACTGATCTGCCCTTGTTGCAAAGAGGCAATTCCATCGGCAGCGGCCAGAGCTGCAGCCAGCGTAGTGATGGTCGGGATGCGATGCGTTACGGCTGCGCGGCGAATGGCTTTCTCATCGAACCACGGATCTGGACCGTAGGGTGTATTGATAATGAGGTGAATTCGGTCGCCTTTGATAAGGTCCACGACGTTCGGCCTTCCCTCCTTGACCTTATACACGCGGTCTACAATGAGGCCGGCATTCTCCAGAATCTCTGCGGTGCCGTGGGTTGCCACCAGCTTGAATCCCAGCTCGAAAAATCGTCTGGCCATATCCATGACATGAGGTTTGTCGCGCTCGTTCACGCTCACGAAGACCGTTCCGCTGCGCGGCAAAGTTTGCCCGGCGGCAAGTTGGGCTTTGGCGAAGGCTTCGCCGAAATTATCGGCGACTCCCATGACCTCGCCCGTGGATTTCATCTCTGGACCGAGGACGGTATCCACTCCCGGAAATTTGTTCCACGGAAACACCGGCGACTTCACATAATAGCAGCTTCCCGTTCCCAAATCGGACCTGTGCTTGATATTTTCCGGCAGGAACTCGCGCAGCTTGCGCCCCGTCATCATGCGTGCAGCAATCTTGGCCAGTGGCACGCCTGTGGCTTTGGATACGTAGGGCACGGTGCGCGATGCTCGCGGATTGACCTCGATTACATAAACCGCATCGCGTTGAATCGCAAACTGGATATTCATCAGCCCAATCACCTTCAGGGCGCGTGCCAGCTTGAATGTGTAGTCGCGCATGGTATCGAGCAGATGCGGGGCAATGCTCACTGTGGGAAGCACGCACGAAGAATCTCCTGAGTGGATGCCGGCCTCTTCAATGTGTTGCATGATCCCGGCAATCACCACGTCTTCGCCGTCGGAGAGCGCATCCACATCAACTTCGATTGCGTCTTCCAGGAAGTGGTCCACCAGCACCGGGCGCTCCTGCGAATACTCCACCGCCTCTTTCATGTAGCGGATGACCGTGTCTTCGTCATAAGCAATCACCATAGCGCGCCCGCCGAGCACGTAGGAAGGGCGTACCAGAACGGGAAACTGGACCTTACGCGCCCCTGCGACTGCCTCTTCTACGCTGGTAGCCATCGCTCCCGGCGGCTGCGGAATATCCAGATCTTCCAGCAGCTTGCCAAAGCGTTTGCGGTCTTCTGCCAGGTCAATGGATTCCGGTGAAGTCCCGATGATGGGTACGCCTGCTGCTTTCAGGGGCAGCGCGAGGTTGAGCGGCGTCTGCCCGCCAAACTGCACGTTGACTCCGATCCATGCGCCGCTTGCAGCTTCGTGCTCATATACGGCCAATACATCTTCCAGCGTCAGCGGCTCAAAGTAGAGGCGGTCGCTGGTATCGTAATCCGTGGAAACCGTCTCCGGATTGCAGTTGACCATGATGGTCTCGTAACCATCTTCGCGCAGGGCGAAGGCCGCGTGGCAGCAGCAATAATCGAACTCAATTCCCTGCCCAATGCGGTTGGGCCCGCTTCCCAGAATGATGACCTTCTTTTTGGATGTGGGCTTGGCTTCGTCTTCCGTCTCGTAGGTCGAATACAAATAGGGGGTGAAGCTCTCGAATTCGGCGGCGCAGGTATCCACGTGCTTGTAGACCGGCGTGATGCCGTATTTCTTTCGCAGGTGCCGGATTTTTTCGGCTGAACCCTTTTCGTTGGTTATCCGCCAGGTCTCCGCCAGATTGGGATCAGAGATTCCCATGCGCTTTGCCTGCCGCACCACCGCCTCAGGCACAGATTCGATAGGATGCTTCTCCAGTTCCAACTGCATGTCGGTAATTTCCTTGAGCTGATAGAGAAACCACGGATCAATGCCGGTCATCTTGGCCAGCTCTTTCACAGTAAAGCCCTGGCGTAATGCATAGCGAATATATTCCAGGCGCTCCGGATGCGGCGTGACCAACCTCTGTGTGAGAATACGTGGCTCGATTTTGTGCACCCCGGAACGCTTGCCGCTTTCAAGCGACCGCAAGCCCTTCATCAGTGCTTCTTTGAAAGTCCGTCCGATGGCCATGACTTCGCCCACGGATTTCATCTGCGGTCCCAGGCTCTCGTCGGTCCCGGGAAATTTCTCGAACTGCCACTTGGGGATTTTTACCACCACATAATCGAGCGTCGGCTCGAAACACGCAGGAGTCTTACGCGTAATGTCGTTGGTTATCTCATCGAGCCTATAGCCCACGGCCAGCTTGGCTGCGATCTTGGCGATGGGGAAGCCCGTCGCCTTCGAGGCCAGCGCCGAAGAACGCGAGACGCGCGGGTTCATCTCGATGACGGTCATGCGTCCGGTGGAAGGATGAACCGCAAACTGAATGTTCGAACCGCCGGTCTCGACCCCAATCTCGCGGATGACCTTGATCGCGGCATCGCGCATCGCCTGATATTCGCGATCGGTGAGCGTTTGCGCTGGGGCAACAGTGATCGAGTCGCCGGTGTGCACCCCCATGGGATCGAAGTTCTCAATGGAGCAGATGATAATAACGTTGTCTGCCAGGTCACGCATCACCTCGAGCTCATATTCCTTCCATCCCAGCACCGATTCTTCAATCAAGACCTGGTGCACTGGAGAAAGATCAAGCCCGCGCGTAACAATTTCCAAAAGCTCTTCGCGGTTGTAGGCGATGCCGCCGCCCGAGCCTCCCAGGGTAAATGAAGGACGAATAATGACTGGGAACCCAATCTTGCCGCTGAAATCCAAGCCGTCTTTCAAATTGCTAACCAGTGCCGATTTGGGAACGTCGAGGCCGATCTTCTGCATGGCGTCTTTGAAGACGAGGCGGTCCTCGGCCTTGTTAATGGCACGAACCTTGGCGCCGATCAGCTCAATGTTGTATTTTTCCAGCACACCGGCATCGTCGAGTTCAACCGCCAGGTTCAGCGCGGTCTGGCCGCCCACGGTGGGCAGCAACGCAAAGCCATGGCCACCACACATCTCCGACTCGATGCGGATGATCTCTTCCACATATGTTCGGGTCAGCGGCTCGATGTACGTGCGGTCGGCCATCTCCGGGTCGGTCATGATCGTGGCCGGATTGGAGTTCACCAGCACCACTTCATAGCCTTCCGACTTCAACGCCTTGCAGGCTTGCGCGCCGGAATAGTCGAACTCGGCCGATTGGCCTATGATGATCGGCCCAGAGCCTATGATCAGTATCTTCGATAAATCAGTGCGCCGTGGCATATTAGTTTTGTCTTTTCAGCTCTATCGTTCAGCTTTTTCTTTTTAATCTTGCGCCAACATCTCAAGTGCGCTGCATCCGCTTGACTCTGGTCCTTACTTCTTAGTGAACCGGGTTAGCTGTGAAAGCACGCACTGCCATCGCCCATTTTCCATCACAAAAACATCTGTCGCCCGTTCTTGCGTGGTGAACTCTTGCCCCATGAATTTGCCTTTGCTGGTCGTCAGCGCGGTGACGGTAGCCGTATTCCCGTAGATGCGAACTCGAATGTCATCGGAATCCATTGCTTCATGGCTCAAGGCTCCTGACCTGATCACGCTGAGGAAACGCGATCTGTCAATTACACCACCATCGGGGTCGATGATAATCCAGTCGTCAGCCAGGATTCGCCCGATTGCTTCCACATCATTCTTGATCATCGCCTGCCCGAACTCTTTTTCCAGTTTTAATATTTCTTCTTGCATTCCAATGCTCCTGTTTTGCGCGAGAAGAGGTGTGACCATCGCGAGCGTGATGATCATCAACAATGCTTTCATCGAAAGTTGCCGAATCATCGTCAAGCGTCCGATCCGCGTTTTCCACAGACTTGTAAAGCCGTACATTTTCACAACCTTGTCACCTCAAAAGCATTGCACTCAACTCCCAACAATCTGACCCGAATCTCGTGACTTGCGTCTTTGGAGCGCGGAGTGATCGTTGCCAGCAAGGTCCTCTCTAATCCCGGGGCCTTGACTTCCAGAAAGTAAGTTCCTGGTGTAATGGTTGAAAGATCAAATGCGCCCTGAGAGTCGGTAGAGACAGAAATCAGGGCCCTAGCAGTTCTGCGCCACGTCTGTGTGTTGGGGCGCTGGGTCGCGGCGAAAAATCTAATCTGAGCACTGGCCAGCGGCTGGTTAGAAAAATTGACCAGCACTCCGCGTGCCGCCTCGATTTCCCCCGGCGGCGCGGGCACGCAACTGGCAAAAACAACGGCGGAAAGTGGAATCAACAAGACTATCGCTATGATTCCCCGCCTCATCTGCCGTGAAACTCCTCCATCATTTTTATGAAATCTTTAAACAGATAGTACGAGTCGTGCGGGCCAGGAGAAGCTTCCGGGTGATACTGCACGCTGAAGAGCGGCAGATTGCGATGGCGCAGGCCCTCGAGCGTGCCATCGTTCAGGTCAATATGGGTTTTTTCCACTTCGCTTTCCGGCAACGAATCGGGATCAACCGCGAAGTTGTGGTTGTGGGCGGTGATCTCCACTTTGCCGGTCAGCAGTTGCTTCACCGGATGGTTGCCGCCGTGATGTCCGAACTTGAGCTTATAGGTTTTGCCGCCGAGTGCGAGGCCGATCAGTTGATGTCCCAGGCAGATGCCAAAGACGGGAGTGCGGCCCATCAGGCGGCGGATATTATCCTGCGCGTAAGTGCAAGGCTCCGGGTCGCCGGGACCGTTAGAGAGAAAAACTCCATCAGGCTTGAGCGCCAGCACGTCTTCTGATTTTGTTTCCGCAGGCACAACCGTGATGCGGCAGCCTTCTGACGCGAGCTTGCGCAAAATGTTGTGCTTGATGCCGTAGTCGTAAGCCACCACATGAAAACGCGCCGGTTCGTCCTTCACGCCGACCACTTCCGTGGGCTCGTGCGAACGTTCACCGGTCTCCCACACGTAGCGCTGTTTGGTGGTCACGACTTTGGCGAGGTCGGTGCCATCCATCTTGGGAATGGAGTTCGCCTTAGCGACCAATTTACTGACATCCGTCTCGAGCGACGAGATCACGCCTCGCATGACGCCGCGGTCGCGCAGGTGACGTACCAGGGCGCGGGTATCAATGTCGGCAATGACAGGAATCTTGAAACGCTCCAGGTACTCATCGGCTACTTGCTGTGAGCGCCAGTTGGAACTCACCGGCGAGAACTCGCGCACGATCAGGCCTTCGATATAAGGCCGCGTGGCTTCGTTGTCTTCAGGATTCGTCCCGTAATTGCCGATCTGAGGATTGGTGAGAACTACAATTTGCCCGGCATAGGAAGGATCTGTGAAAATTTCCTGATAGCCGGTGATGGAAGTATTAAAAACAACTTCGCCGTAGCATTCTGCTTTGGCGCCGTAACCTTTGCCGTGGAAGACCCTACCGTCTTCCAGCGCAAGGATTGTTTGCATTCGAACTCCAGGACGTGGATTTTATAGATTTTAGCAGAACAGGGGTTTAACCACAAAGGTACACGGAGAGACGCGGAAGAATTTGAATACGGATGGAACAGATGCCAAAGCCCCCTCTGCGTTCCTCCGCGCCCTCTGCGGTTAAGTTCCTTGTCCCGGAGCCGTTGTGGAGTATTCTTGTCTTTCCGTATTTGCAAAAGCAGTAGAAGGAAAGTAAGCCAGTAGGCTCCCATGAGGAAGAGAACTGTGACTCTAAGATCAACCAAGCTGGCCGTATGTGTAGTCCTGTTGGCATTGTTCACGTGCTCTTGCGCCGAACGGTTGGCGCAGTTCCCCTGTCCTCCTCCGCCTCCAACCCTTAGCACGCCCCCACAGACCGGCGCTCCGAAACCCAGCTCTACCGAGACTAGTCCTGCTCCAGCGGCAAGCACATCCGCCCCACCTGAAGCACATCTTGCTGCTTCTAAAACGAACTACGCTGTTGTCAGGATCTTTTACGCGACTGATCGCAAAGTAACGGGATTGTGCAGGCCCTCGCTATTTTACGGCAACGTACGGGCCGAGGATGGTCCTCTATCTTTTGGATTGGCCCAGGTAAGCATTCCCCAGGACCACAAACCGGGTATGCTGGAATCACCTTCAATATGGAGGCATGAAGATCCTTCGCGAGACGTAGTTCTGCTGGGCGTCAACCCTTTCAGTTCCCCCGAAGCAGATAAGACGTTTTTCGACGAATTGGCGGCCCAGATTGCAACTGCAAAGAGCCCGCAGGTATTTGTATTCATTCACGGATTCCACAACACATTCGAGGATGCGATCCGATGGACGGCGCAGATCTCCAATGACATAGGTTTTGAAGGTGTACCCATCGTTTATAGCTGGCCCTCGGCTGGAAGATTGCTGGATTACCCGGCCGATGAAGCAACCGTGGAATGGACCGAACTGCACCTGAAAGCATTTCTCGAAGAACTGGTATCACAAACCCATGCGACGACCATCCACCTGATTGCCCATAGTATGGGAAACAGGGCGTTGGTAACAGTGCTCAATCAGATGGCCCAGGAATCGCCACCTGCAGCTCCGCCTAAATTCAACCAGGTTGTCATGGCGGCGCCCGATATTGATGCCGGTGTTTTCAAGCAGCTCGCGGCGACTTTTATTCCAGTCGCCGATCACGTGACCATCTATATTTCTTCGAGAGACAGAGCTTTAATTGCGTCAAGAAAGTTTCATACCTATCCCCGCGTCGGGGATTCGGGCCCGACGGTAACCATTGTGCCGCATGTGGATACCATTGACGTATCAGCAGTGGACTCCAGCTTTGTGGGACACTCTTATTTGGGCGACAATCGCTCGATTCTTTCAGATATTTCTCAATTGATCAGCAATTGGGCGCCGCCTGACAAGAGGGTTGGCATGGTACCCCTGCTCCAGAACAACCAAACGTACTGGACCTTTCGACCCTTAAGTTCCAAGTGATCAGCCTGGCACATGCTGAATCGGAAAACACTCAAAGATCATTTATCCTAATAATTTATGACTCCAACACAGACCCAGACTCAGACTGAGATTCAAGACCAATGGACCGAAGTTGACCGTTATATCAGCGATCTGCTGGTGCCCTCTGACCCAGTGCTGGATGCAGCGCTTGCAGCAAGCGCTGCCGCTGGACTGCCGACGATTCAGGTTTCGCCGACTCAGGGCAAGCTGCTGCATATACTGGCGCGAAGCCTTGGGGCACGCAAAATCCTGGAGATAGGCACGCTGGGCGGTTACAGCACCATCTGGATGGCTCGGGCACTACCGTCGGGCGGCCGCTTGATCACACTGGAATACAGTCCGAAGCACGCCGAAGTGGCGCGCGCCAACATTGCCCGCGCCGGCCTGGCTAGCGTGGTTGAGGTGCGTGTGGGGCGGGCGCTGGATACGCTGCCGCAGATCGCTGACGAGGGCCCATTTGACCTGATTTTTATTGATGCCGACAAGTCGGGATATCCGGATTACCTCCCATGGGCGATGAAGCTCTCTCGGCCGGGAAGCGTGATTATTGGGGATAACGTCGTGCGCAAGGGGGCAGTGGTTGACGCCGGCAGCAGTGATGCTGACGTCCAAGGGGTACGGCGATTCTATGAACTGCTGGCCGCTGAGCCGCGCGTGAGCGCCACTGCAATTCAAACGGTGGGCAGCAAAGGCTACGATGGCTTTGTGATGGCCCTCGTCACTGCCTGAGTGGTAGCTCGCGGCATCCCCACTACGCAGATTTACTCGCCTGTAATACCGGGGATTCCTGCTCGCACAGCAGCTCTGCAATCTGAACAGCGTTAAGGGCAGCACCTTTCAGTAGCTGGTCTCCGGCGACAAACATCGAGATCGAACGTCCGCTTGGATCGCTGGTATCCTGCCGGATGCGGCCGACGAGAATCTTATCCTGATTGCTGGCATCCACCGGCATGGGGAAGTAGTTTTTCTGGCGGTCATCCACAACTTTCACACCCGGAGCATTCTGCAGCAGCGCGCGGACATCACCCGGTGAAACCGGATTTGCACACTCGAAGGTAAGAGATTCGGCATGCGCCCGAAGAACCGGCACGCGCACGCAGGTTGCCGAGATGGCGATGTTGGGATCAGAAAAAATTTTCCTGGTTTCAGAGACTATTTTTAATTCTTCGCCGTTGTAGCCGCTTTCCAGATCAATGGCTGAGTCATGATTGAAGACATTGAATGCATAAGGATGGGGCAGAACTTTGGGCGTAAAAGCTTCGCCTGCCAAAAAGGCCCTGGTGGATTCACGCAACTCATTCATCGCTGGCGCTCCGGCGCCGGAGGCAGCCTGGTAGGTACTGATAATGAGCCGGCGAATTTTGTATTTTTTGTGGATCGGCCACAGCGGCGTAATGGCAATGATGGCGCAACAATTGGGATTGGCAATCAGTCCCTTGTGGCGGCGCACCGCGTCCGGATTAATCTCAGGGACGATCAGCGGAATGTCAGGCGAGAGCCTGTAGGCAGAGGAGTTGTCAATGACAACCGCTCCGTGTTTTACCGCGACCGGCACGAAGGTGCGCGCGGTTTCGTTATCAACCGCGAAGAAGGCTATCTTGACACCCTTGAGGGATTGCTCGGTCAGCTCTTCCACGGTTCGCTCTTCACCGCGGAAGCGGACAGTCGTTCCGGCAGAACGCTTCGACGCAAGAAGACGGAGGCAGGAAACCGGAAAATCGCGGCGTTCCAGGCAGTGTAAAAGTTCGGTACCGACGGCGCCGGTGACCCCAATGATTGCTACATTCATATATTCAACCTCTTAAATTCAGTTTCAAGTTTCTAATTTCGAGCTACCAATTTCTATTCGCTTGCTATACGCAACAAAAGCACGGGCTGCAGCAGAAAATCGAGCTTGTTAATTTCTTTGACGACTTTGCGTATTTCCGGCTCCGGAGTCGGTTCCACAGTTATGACAAACGAAAGGTCCTCTTTCGACATATTCGGCTGTTGCAGGACCGCATCAATATTCATTCCCGCTTTGGAGATAATTTGCGCCACGTGCGCCAGAATTCCGGGGCGGTCTTTCACGGTCAATCGCAGATACCAACTTGCCGGATTAAAAGTTTTGGCCAGAGGAAGCGGCTTCATCTCCTGGAAGCCGTGCAGTTCCCTGCCACGCAATACTCCGTTGGCCATGCTGCGGCTGATTTCCACCAAATCGGATATGACGGCGGTGCTGGTGGCGCGCGGGCCGGCGCCGGGGCCGTAGAACATCTGGCGTCCGATGCGTTCGCCCACAAGAAAGACCGCATTGTTCACGCCTTCGGCCTTGGCCATCATGCTGCGGCGGTGCACAAGCCAGGGACGCACTGAAACTTCCAGTCCATGCTGGTTGAGCTCAGCGTAAGCGATGAGACGGATAGTGCTTTTGAGCATGCGGGCGTAACAAAAATCTATGGCGGCGACGCTGCGGATTCCGTCCGTGGGAATCTTGTCCTCGGGGAGCCAGCCGTGAAAGGCAAGGCGTGCGAGGATGCAGAGCTTGTCGCGGGTATCAATACCATCAACGTCAGAAGAGGGATCAGGCTCGGCGTAGCCGGCCTCCTGCGCCTGACGAAGAGCTTCATCAAAGCTGAGGCCGTTGCGCTCCATCTGGGTGAGGATGTAATTCGTGGTGCCGTTCAGGATGCCGTAGACCGCTTGCAGGCGGTCTCCAGTCATGCCATCGGTGATGGCGCGGACAACAGGCACGCCTCCCGCAACCGCGGCCTCAATACCAATCGG
Organism: Terriglobales bacterium; assembly: GCA_035487355.1. Classification (NCBI taxonomy): domain Bacteria; kingdom Pseudomonadati; phylum Acidobacteriota; class Terriglobia; order Terriglobales; species Terriglobales bacterium. The sequence goes on from DATHMF010000068.1 coordinate 48,944, forward strand.
AATATTTTTTTGCGCGGCGAGCGCATGGATTTCGTGTCCATGTTTGGCCAACAGGTTCTTGTTCGCAGTCACGACCGGCTTGCCGCTTTCCAACGCGCCCAAGACAACCTCACGCGCAGCAACGGTGCCTCCCATGGTCTCGACAACAAGATCAACGTTCGGGTCACGGACGATTTGCTTCCAGTCTTTAACGTAACGCACGCCTGGTGGTAATTGCTTGGCGGGAACAGGAGAGCGGCGGCAAACGGCAACCACCTGCAATGCCACTCCGGCACGCTGCTTGATCTGTTCGGCGTTAGCTTGAAGGCTCGCGGCAGTTGCCTGGCCTACGTTGCCATAGCCGACGATGGCGATGCGGATGTTCATCGTTTCACCCCTTGCACACGGCTATTGGAGCGATTCAGGTTCATGGTCTCTCCGGCGCCGCGTCTTTCAATCTCAGTCGGAATCAGTTCGGCATCGTGACCGTGACTTTTGAGATGATTGGCGACAAATTGCACCGTCTGTCGCACCGGAACTCTTGGATCCAGGATCAACAGCACCGATGGACCGGCGCCGCTGAGCGCGACTCCGAGAATGCCCTTCTTCCCCGAGAGCTCGCGCAGCTCAGGCAACAGAGGACACAAAGCGGCCCGATAGGGTTGATGGAGTTCGTCTTGCACAGCGTAGGTCAGCAGTTCGTCACGGCCTTGCGCGAAGGCGGCCGCAAGCAGCATCGCCGATTGAATGTTGGCCACCGCTTGAAAACGGGAAAAACCTGCCGGGAGCACGCGACGAGACTCTTCGGTAGAGAGAGCTTGACGCGGTACCACCAGCAGAAGCGGCCATGCTTTTTTGATATTGACCTTGCAGGCGTAGAGGCCGAGATCACGAACCGCAACCATAGGCGGGCCGCCGTTTTGAGTATGGCTGGGCGGCATTTTCTGCCATTGCGAGACAGCAAAGCCGCCGAGCCAGCAGGCGGCGACGTTATCGGCGTGCCCTTCGCGCCTGGCGGCTTCTTCCATAAGGCGCTTGGCGGACCAACCGAGATCGCCAAAATGTATGGCGAGAGCGATACCTGCAAGACGCGCTGCCGCCGATGAGCCAGTTCCCTTGCCGATGGGCATCTGGTTGTTCACGGTAACGGCGAGTGGAAACGGAGTCTTACCCTCGGAGGAAAGAATGTCTTTATAAGTCTCCAGAATCAGATTGCGTTCGAGTCTTCCGCAAATTTCCCGGTCGCGTCCTGAAGCGACGATGGAAAATTCCGGCGCGACCGCGGCCTGAATCTTAAGGTGGAGCTTCAAGGCCAGAGCGGCAGAATCAAAGGCCGGCCCTAAATTGGCGGAAGTAGCGGGCAGCACCAGCTTCAGCGGAGCGGGATGTTTCTTCATACCTGAGGTTTTCATGCTTGCGGTCTTCATACCAGGGCTCCGGTCCGTTCGTTGGTGAAGCGTTCCAGAACTTCGATTACCGATTTGGGATTGGCGTCTGCTTTAATTGGAGGATTGCAAAACGACTTCATGGCTTCGGAGGCCTCAGGCAGCAACTGGCCGCTGTGAAAGCGGATGACATAATCGGCATCTTTGAGAACGTGCCCAGTAAGCATCATGACCACGGTTTCGCTGGGCTTGATGAAACCCTGCTTGCACAGGTTATACAAACCCGCCAGGGTCACAGCCGACGCCGGTTCGCAGCCAATGCCCTCGGCGCCGAGCTGCGCCTTGGCAGCGGCGATTTCCTGCTCGCTGACATATTCGCAGGCTCCGCCGGTTGAGCGCAGCACATTTACGGCTTTTCTCCATGAAACCGGACTGCCGATTCGAATGGCAGTCGCCAGGGTTTCAGCCTTGACGGAGACCAGGGATTCACCGTTGGTCTCTCGCATGGTGCGAACCAAAGCGCGCGAACCCTCGGCCTGAATCACGGAAACTTTGGGAAGGCTGGAGATGAATCCAAGCTCGTGCAGTTCCAGAAGGGCCTTCCCGATTGCGGAAGAGTTACCCAGATTGCCGCCAGGAACAATCACGTGGTCAGGCACTGCCCAGCCTAGCTGTTCGAGCATTTCGATGGCCGCAGTTTTTTGTCCTTCAAGACGGTAAGGGTTGGCAGAGTTCACCAGATAAATAGAAGCCTGCTGCACGACTTCTCCCAAGATGCTCAGGCAGCCGTCAAAATCGGTGGGCAACTGGCAGACGACGGCGCCGTATTCGAGCGTCTGTGAGAGCTTGCCGACGGAAATCTTGTCTTGGGGGACAAGCACCAGGCATTTCAATCCAGCCCGGGCAGCGTAGGCCGCCATTGAGGAAGAAGTGTTGCCGGTAGAAGCGCAAGCCACCCACTTGACGCCCAGCTCGCGCGCCTTCGAGATCACGGTCGTCATCCCTGTATCTTTGAAGGAGCCGGTAGGATTCATGCCCAGATGCTTCACGTAGAGCTGCTCAACTCCGCTCTGACGAGCGCTCTGCTGAAGACGATAGAGTGGCGTGTTTCCTTCGGCCAGAGTTACAGCGTTGCGAAGATCGGAGAGGATGGGCAGCAGTTCGCGAAAACGCCACACGCCACTTTGGTCGAGCGGATCGAGCGTGCCACGGCGCTGCTGCCAAAGGTTCTTAAGCGCAACCGGATTGGGCTGCTTGCTGCCGCGTTTCTGCCATGCCGGATAGACCGCTTCCAGCAGTTCGCGGCACTTGGTGCAGCGGAAATCCGCGGTGGGAGAGGATTCGAGAGATCCACATCCCATGCAGCGCAGAAGGGCGATATCCGTTTTCTTGGCCATTGATTATCTTTTTTCTTTCCTATGTCACGGCACGGTACCTCTTCATCCGTGCGCTCAACGTTCTTTTGCTTTGTATCAGGGCACGACTTTAGTCGTGCCGCAAAAGCTCAATATTAGTAATCTCCCAATTGCGCCGCTTTGCGGCGCGCGGTGGGAGCCCCGGCCTTTAGGCCGGGGTAAAGGTCCTTGAAGTGTTGGGCTTTAGCCCCGGCGTTTTCGTAAATCGCGAAACTATCCTCTCGACACCCTCCTAATGAAAAAATTCCTGGTGAATCGCCTGAATCACATCGGGCGCGCTGGCGGCAGCAACCGCAAAGCAAATACTCAATTCGCTGGCGCCCTGGGCAACCGCGGTCACACTCACCTTGCGTGCTCCTACAGCGCTAAAGATTCTGCCGATGACGCCGTAGCTGCCCTTCATAGCCTCACCCAGCACGGTAATGACTGCCAGATCGCGTTCGACATCCACGGACTTAAGCACGCCGTGCCGCAGTTCGGTGCGAAACATTCTTTCAATGGAGGCGGTCACCCGGTCGGTATCTTCTCCGCGCACCACCAACCCCAATGAGTTCTCTGCCGAAGACTGAGTGGAAAACAGAATATCAACATGGTCGTGGCCGAGGCGGAGAAACATCCTGCCTAAAATATCGGCGGCGACATAGATATCATTTTGGGCCACCAGGGTCACCAGGCTCGCCTTGGTAACTGAAGTCACAGCTTTGACGGGAATGCCGTTGATGCTGGGAGCGCCGGTAACCTTGGTCCCCGCAATCTCGGGGCGAAAGGAATTCTTGATCCACACAGGAATCTTTTTATCCATCGTAGGACGAATGGCTTTGTGATGAATGACCTTGGCGCCATAGTAGGAAAGTTCGATGGCTTCGGTAAAACTAATCTCAGGGAGGACACGAGCATCAGGACAGATGCGTGGATCGGCGCTGAGCACGCCATCCACGTCGGTCCAAATCCAAACTTCATCGCTGTCGAGAACAGCGCCGAGGATGGTGGCCGAAGAATCCGATCCGCCACGGCCCAGCGTGGTGGGCTGGCCCTGCTTGGTCGCGCCGCTGAAGCCGGTGACGACAGGAACACGTCCTTGTTCCAATAAGGGAAAAATTAAAGCGTGGGCCTTGGGGCGAGTTGCGTCGAGATCTGCCGAGGCGTCACCGAAGTGATCGTCCGTAACTAAAATTTCTGTGGAATCAACGTAGCGGCTGGGAGTACCGGATTGCTCGAGAATGGCGGCAAATATCTGGGCAGATAGCTTCTCGCCCATAGGAAGAGCGACGTCCAGTAGCTGCGCCGTCAGGGAGCGGAGCTGCACCAAGGCAAAGCACAGATCATGCAGTTGCCGAATGATGGCCCCAACTTGCTCCCGCACCTTCGGAGCATTGGTTGGATTGAAAAGTGAGGCAATAACTTCTTCGTGGCGGGCTTCAATCTCCTGCAGGGCGCTGGAAACCGTGCTCTGCTCTCCCCTGCCAGCGGCCTTGACGCAGTTCAGGATGCGGTCCGTAATACCCGCGAGAGCTGAGACAACAACCACAATACGATCTCTGGCAGCGGCTTCCTGTACGATGTGGGCGGAACTCAGGATCCGCGCTGCGTTCCCCACTGAAGTACCGCCAAATTTCATTACTAACGTCTTCTTCATAACACTCCGTTGATCATTATCCTTGTAGGTACAGGAACTCTTGAGGTTGCGGAAAAAGCCGGCTTCTTGTCATTCCGACACGCAGTGGAGGAATCCCTATAGTGCCGAAATTCTTATGTTCTGTTCTCATGACCCTTAAGGCTGCCTTTGTCCAATCTCAAACTGATCTAATCTTCCCTGCACCTTTTTCACGACAAAATTAAAAGCCCACCGTCAGTTGCTTCTGGCGGTGGGCTTTTTTGGAATCTTTTAGATTATTGCTTATTTACCCTTTCGCCAGAAGCACATGGATGTGCCTGTACCTGTGGATGTTGTTGTTGTCATCCGCTTCGAGGTAACCGGCTTCTGGCTCACGGAAAGCATGAAAGAAATACTGTATTAGGAAACTAGTTTCGTGTCAACCTCGTAGTTTTGGCCAGGCCGATACGGCAGTGGGCTGAATCGGTTGGCTGTGAAAGGCGAAAGAGATAACTGTTGGTCCCATTCTGGTATCAAACTCTTCACTCCTGAGAAAATCCCGCCTATCATTGTCCCTGGAAGTCTGCCCCGGCGAGCCGGGGTGTATCCAGCATCCCAAGGGATGCGGGGCCAAGGGTTAGCACAAGCCCCATAGGTTCTTTGAAAACTCGCACCAGATGCGGACCTGACCGCTGCTCACCCACCAGGTGCCAGCCCGGTCCTTCGCCACACGCCCCTGTTTTACGGATGTAAGTTTACGCATATATGACTATTCGACCCTAGTGCACAAGCTACTTGACTGGTGTATTGAGGCTACTTAGCCTCTTGCATAACCAATTGAGAACAAAGGCCGAGAGCCTCAAGACGCCTACTGAACAAGGGTGGGGGGGTAGTCCACCGAGGTTGCAAGAGGCAAGATATAACGGAAGAGTAAATAGCAGATTACTCAAACGCGCCCGGGAGTACCCCAACCTATGTCATGTATGATGAGTCTGTTTTTGGCTAAAGGCTAAGAGCTTTCTCACGACCCAAGCCAGCAAGGGTACCCCCCCAGCTTTGGCTGAGTGCTGAATGCTGAGTGCTTGCTCTACTTCGCCTCGACGTTGAACTTCGTCGGGCCATCTTCAAAGATCACGATCTGCTGCTCGCGGGTCACACCGTTGTAGCTGCTGGCAATTGTGTGCGGCCCAATCGAAAGCGTGGTTTTCAGCTTGCGCTCGGGTAATTCCTTGCCATCCACCAGCAAGGCGGCCTTGTCGGGTTTGGCTTCGAGTTCTACGTTGACCATTCTTGCCTTTTCTTCTTCCGTCAGTTTGCCGCTTGCAATGCGGTCAATATCAGAGCGATGTGTGGGATACCAGGCTTGAAAGTCCTGATAACGCTTCACAGCTTCATCAACCGGTGGGACCACTCCGGCAGCAGGAGGATCAAACGAAGAACCCCAGCGTCCCCATCTGCTTCCCCGGTCATACCCATTCACTGCATTCGCGCGCGACTTCAGCGAGTAACGGTCGGAGCACAACATCGAAGAGATGTACTCGACTCTCACCTTCTCCTTGGGGCCTTTGGGCACGGAATTCGATTCGGGTACCAGCGACATCCAGTGCAGAGCGTCCGCCAGCGAAGGGCTCTGCGTCTTCCAGGAGAGCCAATTGCCCAGCGCGTCAGCATCTACCTGCTGCTGGCGTTCATCGGCCGCGAGCGGCGTGTAGGACGGACCAGAGCTGAAAATCCGGCTGAACCATGATGGCTTCTTGCCCAGGGCTAGGTTTTTCTCGTAGTCGTAGAGCTGGCGTTTCTGGTCCTTCATGTAGCTGTCGCATGCCTCGGCCAGCGGGAACGCATCAGCGTGTCCGAGCAGGTTGTGAGCGCTTTCCAGCGCAGTAATGGCAATCAGTCCGTCCGGGCCGGGATTCGCATGCGGATCGCTCTTCTCAACCTGCGCCAGGTAATCCGTAGCCTGCTGCTGAGTCAGTCCGAGGTTTTCGAGCGCGAGCTGAGGTTGCGTGAACCAATCCACCAGCCCCGAAGTCAATACAACGTTGCGGCCGGTGGCAAAGGCGTCTGGAAGCTTGTCGCGCACGATAACGATCTGTTCATTCTGCTCGTTTTCAAAACCTCCCGAAAACGCGCCAAAGCGCCGCGCGTAGGAACCAAGCCACTCCTGATACTTCCAGTAGTCGTGATCATAAGGACCTACCGCACTCCTGCTGCCCAGCACATCAGCCTCGACGGCATTGAGGGCGCCAAACATCTCTTGCGGAGGACCAACCAGGGCGCTGCATGCCTTCTCCCCCGGCAAGCGGCTCTTGATCGCACTTACGATTTGTTGCTGCCAACCGCACTGAGAATACGCCGGTAAAGAGCAAAGCAGTGCCAGGGTCAGAACCAGGGCAATGCGGATGATCACCGAGACTTTTGTTTTCATATGGGATTTATGAGGCTAGGTTAGCCTGAAGCGGAGAGCGGTGCAAGAAAGTTCTTAGTACCTGGGAAAATAGGCTCCCGCGATGGCCGCGTTTTTTGCGATAGACTTGTTTGTTCCATGAAAGCTCCTTTCACCATCAGTCCGGAAACCGGCCGAGTCCGCTTTCCCGATCTGTCGCTTGAACTTGCTCCCCTGATGCCGGAAGCAGAATTCATAGCTACCACTTCTTCCTTGAATCGGGACAATCTAGGCGCCAATAAGGGCTGGCAGCGCTATTCGATACGCGAATTGATCTCCGACGACCGGCGGCTTGGCCTCTTTCTTATTTTCTTGCATGACAGTCTCAAAATGCTCAGCTTTGCCTATGCCCAAAAGGATGAAACCTGGGACACCTGGTCAGAAGAGGGCGAACGACAGCGGGAAGCAGAATACCAGCAAGAGCTGGCCTCGCAGCTTGGCGGAAAGAACACCTTCCCCTGGGGAAAAGTCGGCGCAAAACTCGACAGCAAGAGCGGCGGGACGGATATTTGGATAGAGTTTTCCGACGAACCATTGCAATCAAAATAGAAAATTCATCACGACGGCCGCTGTTTGCGGTCGGCTTCGCGTTCTTCTGCATTGTGCCGGAGAGCCCGGCCTTTTTCTGGAGTTGGGTCTTTCACTGTTCCGTAGGTCTTCCGCCCCTCATGATCTTCGGGCAGATATTCAGTGATAGGAAGTCCCTGTTGGTTTACGAACAACAGGCAATGACAGTATTTGTAGACCTGCATATCGTCACAGGCGCAGATCCATGTGCGATGCTTTACTTCCTCTTGCTTGTTCGGGTAAAAGCGACAAGGACAAAGAGGTTTGCCCAGGGTCACAAGGTGATTTGCCAGCCCCTGCACAACTGATTCGGTCACTTCGTTATCTGGGTGTGTATAGGTGCCTGACTTTTCGCAGTATTTCTCGACGAATTTGCGTATCTTCTGTACGGCTTCGTCGTTACTATCAGCGCCCATAACATTCTCAGTCGGCGGCATGCCGATTCCATTGCAGAAGAATTATGACGTACTCTTCCAGAAAAGATCAGCACACAGAAATTTTTTGTAGAGAAAAATTAATTTATTGTTGGGGCAGCGCGAAGCCGGTTGCGCTCAGCAATAATCTTGTGGGCATTTTCTGCAAGCGCGCGGGCCTGGGGCAGCAGATCCAGCGCCCTAAGGACCTCAGGATCATCCTGTGCCTGCACTTTCAGCCCTTCCTGCTGGCCAAATTCGAAGATGAACAATTCACTTTTGATGTTCGCCTTGACCCAATCCTGTGCACTCAGAAGGTTGGCTTCGCTGAAGGATATCTTCTGATCATCGAGGAAGTGGCGGAACTCTTGCATGACAACGTCATCGATCTGGAAGTCCTGAGTTATGTGCTTCCCGGCCAGATAGTGCTTGGCGAAGTTAAAAAAGACGTAGTGCTGCAACAGAGCATCCTGGAATGGAGTGGTTTTAGGCAGCTCGATCTTTACATCTGGAGTTATCCCACCGCCACCGTATACCGTACGTCCACTGTCAGTGAGTTTTACTTCTTTGTTGGTGGTGTTGCTGCTGTCTTTATCGTGGTTGTAATAATAGTCGTAGAGCGACACACCGTTGTATTCGCGCTGAATCAGCCGGCCGCTTGGGGTGTAGTACTTCGCCGTGGTCAGGGCGAGCGCAGTATTCTCAGAAAGCTGATGCACGGTCTGCACCAGTCCTTTGCCGAAGGTGGTTTCACCTGCAATCAGTCCACGGTCATGGTCCTGAATCGCTCCGGAAACAATTTCAGCCGCTGAGGCGGTGCCGCGATTGACCAGCACTACCAGCGGATATTCTTTGCCACCGTTGCCATGAGCAGCACGATAAACTTCTTCGGGTGAAGAGCGGCCGTGGTGCGAGACGATGATTTGTCCTTTGCGCAGGAATTTGTCAGCAACACCCACACCCTGGTTCAGCAGCCCGCCGGGATTCTGCCGCAGATCGAGAATCAATCCCTTGATGTCGCCAAACTCTTCCAGCGCCTGGGTGGTCTCCCGTTCGGTGTTCTCTGATTGAAAATTGGAGATATGCATGTAGCCGATGCCAGGACGAACCAGGAAATGGATATCCACGCTGTGGCGGGGAATCTCATCACGGGTAACATTAAAATCCAGCAATTTGTCTGCTCCCTCTCGCTGGAGGGTGATCGTCACCTGGGTGCCCTTGGGACCTTTGAGCAGGCCAACTACATCCCCGGTGTTCATGTTGTCCGTCGGTTTGCCGTTGATGGCAATAAGTACATCGCCCGGACGGATGCCTGAGCGGTAGGCTGGACTTCCTACAAAAGTCGCAAATACGATGATTTTGTTGCTTCGCGGACCCACTTCCATGCCCACGCCGTAGTACTTGCCGTTCTGCTCTTCGCGCATCTCAGAGAAGGTTTTCGGATCAAAAAAATTAGAGTGCGGATCAAGCACCCGCAGCATTCCCGGGATAGCGCCGTTATAAATGGCCTTTTCTGCATCTACCGGGTCAGCGTAGTTCAGCTCCACGATGCTGTATACCTGCACGAAGCCGCGCAGGCTGTCATTCAGCTCAGAGGGGTTCGATGGGTCTGAATCTGCCCCGGTTTTCTGTCCAAAAACGGTCCCCAGAAAACCACAGCTCAAAATGACAAATGAAATCAGGAGGAGCGAACGCAAAGAACTTCGAGCACTGCTGTGAGCCATCATCTACTTCCCGCCAATAATTTGGTGCTTTGTGCGAAGTATACCACAGCTAAAACCAAGGCTGCTGGGATCAATATAGGCCTTGACTTTCCCGCCATTCCGGGTTTCAATAAGTTACTCACTCGTTTATTAGCCCCCCTTAGTCAGCCTTGCCCCTCAGACATCGGAGACTTACCCCCTAAAAAGGCGCGAGAATCTACAAGTGTATGATTCTGCGAATAAAATCACGATGAAGAAACTCAATTTCCTGATCTCATTAATCACCACCGACAACGACTATCAACAAGAGCAAGCACTTGCAGCGGAGGAGATGGCCCGAAAATTGAACGTGGGTCTGCAGATCATCTACGCAGAAAGTGATGCTATTAATCAAAGCCAGCAACTGCTGAAAGCTATTCAAGCTCCGTTAGGCTCGCGGCCCGATGGAATTATGTTTGAGCCTGTGAGCGGGATCGGACTGCCCCAAGTCGCCCGCGCCGCCGTGGCTGCCGGAATCGGGTGGGTGGTGCTGAATTGTGATGTTGATTACACGAAAGAACTACGCATCAGCAATCGGGCTCCGGTGTTCGGAATTACATCCGCCCATGAAGAGATTGGGCGCATTCAGGGACACCAGTTTCGCGCACTGCTGCCCAAAGGCGGCTCGGTTCTGTATATCCAGGGCCCATCCAACAGCCTTCCTGCCACGCAGCGAACCATTGGCATGTCTCAAACCAAACCTGAAAATGTTGACGTGAGGATGATCCGAGGGCGGTGGACCGAACTCAGCGCAAACCAGGCGGTCAGCGCCTGGCTGCGTCTCTCAACCTCCCGCAAGGCACATATTGACGTGATCGGGTGCCAGAACGACGCCATGGCCGCAGGCGCCAAGAAGGCGTTCGAGGAACTGACCACGGGCGAAGAACGCAAAAGGTGGCTAAGCCTGCCCTACACCGGCGTCGATGGCATTCCTAAAACCGGCCTAGCATGGGTGCAGCAAGGATTGCTCTCTGCCACCGTCGTTGTGCCGGCAAATACAGGGCTTGCAATCAAGATGCTGGCCCAGGCAATTCAAACCGGTTCCCAACCTCCCGAACGCACACTGACCGAACCTAGCTCTTATCCATCACTGGACACACTAGCAGCAAAGCGGGTCGAGAGAACAAGTATTTTTGCAGTTAAATGATTGATTTATAACAATCCGCGCGAAATTAGGGGACGTAAGCGCTCTTCTACCGCACCCGGCCGAGTTTTTCCATGGGCCAGTAGACAAATACGGCCTTCCCGTAAATGTACTGTCCTTCGACTGGGCCGAACTCACGGCTGTCGTTGGACATGCTGCGGTGATCTCCCAGCACAAAATAGGAATCGGCGGGCACGGTAAGCTCCGGCATGGAAAGCCGGTCGTGATATTCCGCAGGGACATAGCTTTCCGACAAAGGCTGCCCGTTCAAATAAACTTCGCCCTCGACAATACGAATACGATCACCAGCCACGCCAATCACACGCTTGATAAAACTCTTGGAAGGATCAGGAGGATAATGGAATACGACAATATCGCCGCGCTCAATCGGCTCCAGCCGATAAACAAATTTGTTGATAAAAATACGCTCCTGGTCCTGCAGCTCCGGCAGCATGCTGGTGCCTTCTACTTTGACCGGCTGATAGAGAAAAATAATTACAAAGACTGCCAGAATCAGTGAGATCGTAAGATCACGAAGCCATAGACGCAACTGTGCATAGGGAATAGAAGCACCCTTGGATGCAGTTTTAGGGGGAGCCGGAGCTTCAGTGGGATCCGCGGGAATATTGGAATCGGGCTCTTGATTCATGTAGCTCTTTTAAGCGTAATCTAATTTTAATGCTTCTCAGGATTTACGTCCAAATCAGCTTTGTCTTAGCCATGGTTCGATATTCCGTCTGTAAGCACAAATACTGAGACAAAATCATGCTCTCTCCTTGAACGTGTTTTGCGTCCAAAGAGAGTACAATAACCGACATTGAGGCCAAGGCCATATTTTCTATGAAACGTCTGCTTTCTGTGCTCTGTATTACGCTTGCTGCAATCATTTCTAGTCCTGCCCAATGGCTGGGAAAACCAATGGATATGCCTGCTTATCACGATACGGGCTTCGCAAAAGGCGATAATATACCGCCTATTTTGTCGGCAGATAACCTCTCCTTCCCGGAGAGGAAATACAGGGCCGTACAGGTGCACGCCTATGAGTTGGCGGCCAAGATCCCCCAGGTGATTTATCAGCAACCCTGCTATTGCTACTGCGACCGGGGCCACGGCCACAAGAGCCTGCATAGCTGCTTCGAGGTGGAGCATGGCGGCAATTGTGTTGCTTGTATGAAAGAGCTTTATTACAGCTACCAGATGACCGAACAGAAAAAGACACCGGCCCAAATCCGCATGGGTATTGTTTCTGGTGAGTGGCAGCAGGTTGATCTAGATACGGCTGCTTCTATTGGAGTAACCCCCAAGACGCCGGCACACAAGGCAGTGTCCAAATCCAAAGCAAAAGCAACATAAAATCAGCCCTCAGTCCTCAGAGTTGGACTCAGCGGTCGAAACCAGGCTGCTGCTCTCCGCAGCTTTGTGGGATTGGGTTGGTCCGTTTCAGCCCTGAGGTACATCTAATAGCGTTAAAGTTGACGCGGGAGCCAATAACGCGTATAAACTCCGCTTTAAGTTGTTCAATTCAGACCCTTGTTAGATTTCCACAGCTCGCCGCAATCGAGCCATACGGGGCCGCAACGAAAGGGCATACAGATGAGCAAAAAGGCCTCAGCAAAGGTTAAAAGACAGTCAGGTAAGCTCAAGAAAATAAAAGCTTTGCATAAAAACAAAACTCAAAAACCGCAAACCACATCAGGTGCTCAGAGCAGTTCATCGCTGAGCCAGGACCCGCGTTTTACACAGGCTGTGCAAAATTACGAGGCTGGCCTGAAGGCCATACAAGAGCGCAAATTTGAACGCGCTAAGGCACTTTTAGAAAAAGTAATGACATCGGGCAGCCGAGAACTGGCGGATCGGGCTGCAGTCCACCTGAATACTTGCCAGCAACAGTTGGCGCGGGCCTCCAGTAGCGGCTTCAAATCCCCTGAGGAACACTACGACTACGTTATCTCACTGATGAATACAGCCGACTACGATGGCGCACGTTCTCATCTGGAGAAATTACAGAAACAGGTCCCCAAGGCCGACTATGTTTGGTATGGCTTGGCAGTCTTGGATTGCCTTACCCATCATTACGAATCGGCGCTGAAGAACCTGGAGCAAGCCATCAAACTGAATACCGGAAACCGCTATCATGCGCGCAATGAGTCCGACTTTCAGAATATGGCTGATGATCCTCGCTTTACGGAATTGCTCTACCCGGAAGAGCTCGAAGCATCTGCGGCCCCTACACCCGCTTCGCCGGGCCCCGCAAAAAAGCGGCGATGAAAGCTGTGTGTATAGAACGGCTGCGGTGCCTGGGATTCCCGGTACTGGGAACCTAATATGGAAGCAAATTGAGCGAGAATCCTCACTCGCTCTAGACGGATAAGTAGGAAAATTGAAACCAGGGATGTCAACAGAGCCAACTTCGATCAAAGTAGTGGCGATCGGCGGAGGGACGGGTCTTTCCACTCTGCTGAAAGGACTCAAACATTTTGACCGTCGTGGCGCTTATCATGCACCTGATTCCGGGCGAGAGGTTTTCATAAGCGGCCTGACGGCCATTGTGACCGTTACCGATGATGGTGGCTCCAGCGGCCGTTTGCGCAAAGATTTTAACATCCTGCCGCCGGGCGACATTCGCAATTGCCTGGTCGCGCTCTCGGAAGATGAAGAACTTCTATCGCAATTGTTCCAGTACCGCTTTAAGGCTGGGGCGGGCCTCGAAGGACACAATTTCGGCAATCTATTTGTCGCCGCACTGACCGAGATCACCGGCGACTTCGCCATGGCAGTGAAGGTTTCATCTGCCATCCTGAAGACGCGCGGGGTGATTTATCCCTCCACAGTTTCCAATGTCCAACTGGAAGCATTGATGGATGACGGCAGCCGCGTGCAGGGCGAAACCAACATCTCGCGCAGCAAGCAACGCATCGTAGAGCTATTTATGATCCCTGCCGATGCCCAACCCTTGCCCCAGGCCCTGAAAGCAATTGCAGAGGCCGACTTGATTACCCTCGGTCCCGGGTCGCTGTACACCAGCCTGATCTCCAACCTGATCGTGAGTGGTATCCCACAAGCGATTGCAGCCTCGGGCGCCGTCAAGGTTTTTGTATGCAATCTTATGACCCAGGCCAATGAGAGCCTGGGACTCAGTGCTGCCGACCATCTGCGTGCCCTCGAAGATCACGCTAAAACGCAGATCTTCAACTACGCGCTGTTGAATACCCGCCCTGTTTCCGCTGCCCTGAAAGAAAAATATGCTGCCGAAGGTGCAGAACAGATCCGAGTGGACCTCGACGCCATCCGCAAGATGGGCCTGGAACCGATCTGCGGGGACTTTCTGGAGGAAGTGGCCGGCGTGGCCAGACACGCAACCCGAGCTCTGGCACAGGCGTTACTCGCTTTAGCGGATGATGAGGGCAAGCATTCGCAGCAGATGGCTGGAATCTCGGCGAAAAAACGCGGCTCGCGTTAAGATGTTCGAGAGCAATGAAAGCCCCTAAAACGATTCACAGCAAAAAACAGCCGAGCGATCGTCGCGAGTATCCGCGACAGGGCGTCTTGAGCAAGATTGAAGATGTTGCGCACGGTGCTCTCCGCAAGGCACTTTCCTCGAATACCGGGAGACTGGCCATCGCCATCATGGCGGCCGGCAAGGGTACACGCCTTAAATCCAAACATCCCAAAGTATTGCATTCGATTGCCGGCAAAACACTGCTGGAGCATGTAATTGCAGCGGCAACCATGGTCGCCCCGGCAGAAGATATTTACGTGATCATTGGACACGAAGCCGATCGGGTTCGCGCACAAGTGGAGCACACAGGCGTGCACTTCGTTTTGCAAAGCGAGCAACGCGGCACAGGACATGCAGTAATGGCCGCCAGCGAGGCGCTGGCCGGCTACGACAATGCCCTCATACTCTCAGGCGATGTGCCTCTGATTCAGCCGGAGACGATAACGCGCCTGCGCGATTTTCACTGGCAGCAGCACGCTGCCATGACCATCTTGACGGCAGTTTTGGAAGATCCAGGCGGATACGGACGGGTTGTGCGCAAATCGCGCACCAGCAATGATGTGACAGCCATCATTGAGCAGAAATCCCTCCAAGGTGAGCAGGAGAAGATCCGCGAAATTAATACAGGCATTTATGCTTTCCAGGTTAAACCGTTACTCGAGAACCTGCACAAGCTCACCACTGAAAATGCCCACCAGGAATACTATTTGACCGATATCGCTTCCCTGCTGGTACGCGCCAAAAAGAAGGTTGTGGCCCTGACCGCTCTGAATATGGAAGAGACCCTGGGGGTCAATACACGGGCTGAACTCGCCCAACTCGATTCCGTGCTGCGTATGCGCAAGAACCAGGAATTAATGCAGTCGGGCGTAACCTTGCTTCAACCGCTGACTTGCGTAATTGATTCCAGCGTGCAGATTGAGCCCGATACCATTATTGATCCCTACGTTCAGATTTTCGGAAATACGCGTATTGGAGGCGATTGCCATATTCGTTCCTACACGGTCATCCGCGACTGCGAGATTGGCAATAATGTCGAGGTGAGGCCAGGATGCATACTAAGCGAGTCCAGCATTGCTTCAGGCGCGGTGCTGGGACCGTATGCCCATGTGAGGCCAGGAAGCGAGATTGGCGAGGGCGCCCACATTGGCAACTTTGTAGAAACCAAAAAGATGCGGATGGGCAAAGGATCGAAGGCCAATCATCTTACCTATCTGGGAGATGCGCAGATCGGTGAGAACGTCAACATCGGCGCGGGAACTATTACCTGCAACTACGACGGAGTCGATAAGCACACTACCGTAATCGAAGACGGTGCTTTTATCGGCAGCGACTCCACCCTGGTCGCGCCAGTTCGCGTCGGGCGCGGAGCTTATGTGGGGGCTTCCTCCTGCATCACCAAAGATGTCCCCTCCGAAGCATTGGCTATCGCCCGCGGGGAGCAGGTCAACAAAGAGGGTTGGGTACAGAAGCGGCGGGAAGCAAGAACGGCAAAGGGAAAATAATCTGCCCTGCCATCCATGGAACTCCAATAAAAAGCCCCTCTTGCGAGGGGCATATTAGTTTTAGGAGGGAAATTAAAGATTTCAGATCATTGCGGCTAGTAACTCGCGCATGCGCAAACGGGCCTGGTGGAGTCCGTGGCAGCTTTCGTATTCACTCAGCCCCAGAAGCCGGGTAATGCTGGCGTGGTCGTGCTGCACCACGTCGTGCAGCAGAAAAATAAGGCGTTCGGTGACTGGAAGCTGGACCACAGCCCTTTCCAGGTGAACTCTCTTGGTATTAACACGAATCTGGCAAACTTCTTTTACCTCGGTGCAGGAAAGCGTCAGAGTCCCGATAGGCCGGCTCGCGCGCAGTTCATTCACCAGCGCACGATCAATCATCTCCAGACTGGGTTCATTCGCTGCCCAAAAGGCGCGGCCAAAAACATTTGCACAGAGTTCTTCAGCTTCGAGTTCGTTATCTGTCATCCAGAATGCAAGGGAATAAACGCGGTGCTTGTTCTTTTCGTAGATTTCTTTTGCTTTCCCGGCCGGGACTGCGTGTAATGCGGGAAGAAAATCCACGAATCCAGTAAGTTTTGCCTGTTGTTGAGAAAGCGTATGAGTCGCCATCTTATTCTGCCTCTCGAAAGAGTTACTCCTGTCACTTGGATGAAAGCATTTGAGTGGCCAATTTCCACGACGGAATTTGGAATTCCGCCACCTTCTCAACCATTTCCAGGTTTTGGCCAGATAGGAAGAAGGGTCACCGCCACTTAAATGTTTGAAAAACATTGGGTTACTCTAAGAACGGCGAGGATTAAGCAACTTGCGGGCCCTGGAATCATTTTAAAAAATCCACAACTGTGGCTCTAAAGTTAATAGTGGCGGGAAATACACTCTAGTGGTACATCTGTACACACATTAAGATTACTTAGACGGATTTTGTCAGTCGCAGGGTGAGCGCTGGATTGTAAGAACCAAAAACGAGCAAGAACGGCGTAGCAGCCTTGTTTTGGCTGCGAAGACCTTAGATGACAGGGTGAAATGAGACCCCAGTTACTTAGAAATTAATAGTAAGAACCATGCAAGTTTTGCGGATGTAAACTTGCCGTGTCATGTGATAATGATGACTCCCCCGAGTCTAACTTGATGGTAGTCCATGAGTGTAGACAAAATTCTAGTCGTAGACGATGAGGATTCGATACGAGAAATCGTAGCTTCCATGCTAACGGCTGCCGGCTATCAGTGCCGGAAGGCGGCCTCAGGGGTGGAAGCGCTCTCCGTTTTGGCCAACGGTGAGGAGTTTTCACTCATACTCTCCGATCTGATGATGCGTGATCTTGACGGCATCGGTCTTCTGGAACAAACCAAAGTCAAATATCCCGAGATGCCCGTCATCATGGTAACGGCGGTACATGATGTTTCCGTCGCCCTCGGGGCCATACGCAACGGCGCGTATGACTACCTGCTCAAGCCTTTTGAACGCGAGCAGTTGCTGGCCTCCGTGCGGCGCGCCATTGAAACCCGGCGACTACGCATGGAAAATCGCGCTTACCAGATGAACCTTGAGTCCCTGGTTTCCGCCCGCACTGAGCAGTTGCGGCAAACCATGGCCGATCTTGAGCGGTCTTACGACATCACGCTGGAAGCACTGGGCGACGCCCTGGATCTCAAGGACTCGGAAACCGAGGGTCACTCTAAGCGGGTCACGGCCTTCACCATCGCCATCGCCCGCGCCATGGGGCTGAGCGCGGAGCGAATCCGGGTGATCGCGCGTGGAGCATTTCTGCACGACATTGGCAAAATGGCCATCCCAGATGCGATTTTGCGCAAATCTGGCCCACTCTCAGAAGAAGAGCGTTCGATCATGCGGGAGCACTGCTTCCGTGGCTATCAGATGCTGCGCAAAATCCCATTCCTCTCAGAGGCATCGGAGATTGTCTATTCTCACCAGGAAAAATTCGATGGCACGGGGTATCCCCGTGGCCTGCGGTCCGAGGAAATCCACTTGGGGGCACGTATATTTGCAGTTGCCGATACCCTGGACGCCATCACTTCAGATCGTCCTTACCGCGCCGCCCAGAGCATCAGGGCCGCCCGGGAGGAGATTATCCGCTTCTCAGGCACACAGTTCGACCCCGATGTAGTGCGCACCTTCCAAGGCATGCCAGAGAGCATTTGGGTGGACCTGCGGAAAGAAATTGACGCCCAGGTGATAAGCTTCGCCAAAGAAAAAATAACCGCTCAAGCGATTGTGTGAAATGCAAGCTGCTAGCTTCTAGCTCCTGGCTGTTATAGAGCGCTGTAGTCTAAAATGCCCTCACACAGCTAGAGCGTTCCACAATTGCTGCATCCGCTACCGTGGAAGAGTGGGCCTTCCTTCAGGCCCACGTTGAGATGCAAAACAAAATGGGCTTTATTTGGTCGCTGCATTAGTGATGTCCTAATCCCCCAACTCCTGTCATCCTGAGCGGAGTCCGCGCGACGTAGGAGCGCGGACGGAGTCGAAGGACCCCGAGAATTTATCGCTCAACCATTCGGCGTCAAGGCATTCTCACCAGTACATTCACATCTTCCCTATGCTGTTATGGAGTACTGTAGTGTTGTAATCTAAAATGCCTTTGAAACAGCTAGCAGCTAGGAGCTACCCATGGCATTACTCACCGAAGCAGAGATACGGAAGAATCTCGAAGGCTTGAAGGGATGGAGCCTTACAGGCAAAACAATTGAGCGCCAGCTCGAATTCCCGGATTTCAAAGCCGCTATGAAGTTTGTGAATGCAGTGGCGGAAGCGGCAGAAGCAGCCAATCACCATCCGGATATCACGATTAACTACAATAAAGTGCGTTTTGTGTTGACATCACACGATTCCGGCGGGGTCACACAACGAGACATTAAAATGGCGGGGAAAATTAATCAAATCTTGGGGAAGTAAGATTGCGATTTCTGATTTACGATTTTCTAATGTGTGGTGAAAAGGTCGAGTTCACCTGAAACTTCAGGCAAATCGTAAATCAAAAATCGTCAATCGTAAATTTACTGAATGGCTTCAAGTGTGGCGGCCATTTCATTGATCGCCTTCTGGAGCCTGTCCAGTTCATGCTGGGCGGCCTCATTCCACTCTACAAACCGGCCCGGGGCCTCAGTAATTCGCTGTACTCCCCACCGGATCACTTCCAGTCCCTTATCACTTAACGCCAAAACCCCCAGGCTTCCCATCCCAAACACAGCCAAGGGTAAAATCCACTTCTTCATCGTCTCTGCTCCATCCTCTCGTTGGGCCATGTCTCCCCACCATCTATCAATACCACACTAATTTAGACACCTCTACGGTACTAAAGTTACAAAATTTGCACTACAAAAATAGTACCTTTGCATATTCGCTGATTGGCCTACCGCAAACAGTCACTCATACAGCCATTTGGTCTGAATGCTCATCCAAATCTAATACAGCGAGGTTAAAAAGAAATTAAACCCACGCCCCCACGCCGACAAAATTGATAGTGATTTTGAAGGCAACGGCGTTACAACGGAACCGTCGAACGAGATGATTGGGCTACCGACCCTTGTCCCAGTCTTCTCGCCCGGCGGTTCGTTCTTTGATCTAAGATTCGAGGGTTTCACAGCCAAGATAAGGGTGCAGTGCCCTCGCCAAAAATTTGCGACGGGGTACAAAAGTCCTTAAACCGATATAATCCCAGAGTTACAAGAAACTACAGCAAGGAGACGTTATGCGGCGCTATTGCCTGCTTGTTTTGTTTGTGTTGTCGTTGTGTCTGGTTGGATTCGCACAAGAACATCCTACCGCCACGGTACAACCCAACACTCTGTACGTGGGGGCTGACGGAAAATATGAAGCCGAGCCGGATACGGCGCTCATACAATTCAACATTGCAGCCCAGGAACAAAATTCCAAAGATGCCTACGATCGTGCCAGCCGCGCCGCCGAGCAGGTGCGGCAATTGCTGAAGACGGATGGCATTGATCCCAAATCAGCCCAGCTCTCCTCTTTCGAGTTTCAGCCGGTGTATGACTACCGCGACCCCAAGCGCAAACTCGTGGGCTATCGCGTGAGCTCCAATGTATCGGTGAAGATCAAGGATTTCGCCAAAATCGGCCCGATCATACAAGGGCTTGGAGACATTGACATCACCGGGGACCAATCCTTGAACTACATGCTCGAAAATATTGACGTAGCCAAGCAGAAGGCCGTGCAGGATGCTTACCAGCGCGCACGGGCGTCAGCCGAAACCGTGGCACAGGCTGCGGGCAGAACATTGGGCGAGTTGCTCTACGCCTCGGTGGACACATTCGAGCAACCGAGACCACGTCCAATGGTTATGTCGGCCATGAAAGCAATGAGCGCCGCACCAGCAGCCCCGACCGAAGACTTCGGGGAGCAAAAGATTACCGTCACGGCGCATGTGAATGCGTTGTTTGGGATGAAATAGGAACCATTCAGCAGCTGCCCCCTTCGCACTGACTGCTAAGGGGGCTTGATTCTGTCTAAAGAAGTTACCATGCTGGCGCCGCTCTTTACTTTTTCTATTTTGTCAGCAATCTTCCAGCCTAATATAGGATTCCAGACAGAAGCCGGAGGTCCTCCCACTGGAAAATTGTTTGGAAAATTTACCAATGTTTTTTTCAAAATAGACACTTCTTTCATTTAAGGAAAGCGATCTAAAGAAATTGACCGAGTACTTGTCGGGCTCGCCAATCCGAAGCGTCGATCTGATTACGGCCTCTGCCTTCATGCGTGTTGTGAAAGAGAGCATCCAGCATCGGAGCACATTCTCACCGGCGGACTTCGAAAAGCATTTATTTGGGAACAAAATCATCGTGAAATAAAGGGCATCACGCCGGCGGATCGGGCTCCAATTCGAGGGGCATTGAGGCCGGTTGAGCGCTTTCCAAGCGCCATGCAAAGCGCATTTTGCGTTGTCTTGGCACTCTTGCAGCATCACTTCTCGTCAGCAAAACAAGAAAGCCCGCACTTCAAGTCCCATACGAAAGATGTATCTAACCTCCATACCGCTGCATAGCTTCATTTAGGCGAGATTTCGATTACTATCTCGCCCGTTTCGCTTGGAGCAGCTTCACCAACGCGTCGGGGATGAACCCGTCCGGGAAATAGAAGTGTTCACGATTCCAAAAATATGCATCCATGCGAACTCGGAGGAAACAACCCTATATGTTTCTTTTTTGCAGGAGAAGAACACCGTCTACAAGAAGAACAACCATGTTGCATGTTCCGGGAAGTTCGGCAGACAAGACGAAAAAAAACCGTCGCAATCGATTCCTGGTTTGGAGGATCGCTTCGGCAGCAGTGCTTTTGGCAGCCCCCCTCACTCTCTTTGCTGCTCCGCCCGGGAGCAACTTCAACCTCAGCTACTGGAATCTTGAAACACCGGTCGGCAACGGCTCGCCGATGGTCGTCTCAAGCTCTCAATTGCAAAACGGCTTCGTGAACGGTGCCTATTTCTTCACCAACAGCAGCGATGGCTCGATGGTGATGAAGGAACCTGGAACGAACTGCACCGCGTGGCCAGGAACCCATTGCCGGACTGAGTTTCACGAGGTAGACCCGAGCAGCGGCCAATATATGTCTTGGTCGCCCAGCGGCACAAATAAGCTCGATGCCTCGCTCTACGTAACCCAGCCGGGCGGCGGAATCGTCATCAGCCAGGTTTTCCTGAACGATTCGTTCCTCAAACCATTGGGTGAACTCGAGTATACCTCCAACGGCGATATCTCCATGAACATCGAGAACGCCATCACCGGTGGAACGGGCGAGACGGGTCACTTCATAGGCCATGCGAATGTCAATGAGACATTCAGTTATGAGATCTCCTACTCCAACAACACCCTATCGGTTGCCTTCAACGGAGGGTCACCTCAGTTCATCTCCGTGCCGGGCTATGCCAATGGCATCCAGGCATTCTTCAAGGCCGGATGCTATGGCCAGTCCACGCAGCCGAGTGACGTTCACTTCACGCAACTCACCATCTCGCACGGGGGTGGTGGAGGCGGCGGCGGGCTTTCCACCTCCGCCTGGTACAACATCGTGAACCAGAACAGCGGTTCCTGCGTCGATGATGCGGCTTGGGGTACCAGCAACGGCAGCATCGTGCAGCAATGGGCCTGCGGCAATCAGCAATCCAACCAGGAGTGGCAGTTGCAAACTACGGACAGCGGCTATTACCGTCTGGTCAACCGTCATGCTCCCTCATTGGTGTGGGACGTCGCCAATGTCTCCACCTCCCCTGGAGGCAAGATTCAGCTCTGGAACTATGGCGGTGGCTTGAACCAACAGTGGCAGCCACAGTCGTTGGGCAATGGCTTCTACCAGATCGTAAGCCGCAATACCGGCCTGTGTTTGGATGTACCCAGCGCGTCCACGGCAAACGGAGTGCAGTTGCAACAGTGGACCTGTAACGGCTCCGGCGCGCAGGCGTGGCAGTTTAACCAACAACCTTGATTCGCCTTTTGTGATCAACAGTCTTAAAGACCGGAGCTCTCGCTCCGGTCTTTTGTCAGGAACAAGAAAGCCCGCACTTCAAGTCCCCATACGAAAGATGTATCCAACTTCCATACCACTGCATAGCTTGATCTAGGCGAGATTCCGATTACTATGTTGCCCGTTTCGCTTGGAGCAGCTACACCAACGCGTCGGGGAATGAACCCGTCCGGGAAACGCAAGTGTTCACGATTCCAAAAAAATGCGCCCATGCGAACCGGAGGAAACAAATAATGTTCTTTTTTTCAAGGGAAGAACACCGTTCACACAACGGTGGGCGCCGTCGGCATTTCGCGCTCATCTGCCTCGCTATGGCCATGCTGGGAGTCGTGCTTACCAGCCGTGGCTACGGCCAGCTCAGCATGCTGCAGGCCAGCGGCACCAATGTGGTCAACGCCGGCAGTCAGATTGTGCAGTTGCAAGGCGTCAACCTTGGCGGCTGGTTCATCATGGAAAAGTGGATGTCTCCGCTGACCAGCGATAGTGAAACGGACACCTACACCGTGATGAAGACGCTCGACAACCGCTTCGGCGTGAGCCAGGAACAGAGCCTGATCAACACCTACCAGCAAAGCTGGATCACCACTCAGGATCTGGACAACATCGCGGCGCTGGGCTTCAACGTGATCCGCGTGCCAGTCTGGTATGGGCAGTTCTACAATCTGAACAACATCTCGAATTCGGGCTGGCGTTCTGACGCTTTCAACGAACTCGATTGGGTGGTAAGCAACGCGGCCCAGCGAGGCATCTACACCATCATTGATATGCACGGTGTTGTCGGTGGCCAAAGCAAATCTGACGACACCGGCCGGGGCGGTCAGAATCAGTATTGGACGAACTCCAACGACCAGGGGAATACTGCCTGGATGTGGTGGCAAATTGCCAGTCACTACAAGGGCAATGCCAACGTCGCGGGATACGATCTGATCAATGAGCCTACGGGCGCGCCCAACAACTCGGCGGTGATCAACGCCTACAACAGTCTCTACAAGACCGTCCGAAGCGTCGATCCCAACCACATGATCATCATGGAAGGGACCTGGGGCCAGTGGAATTGGAGCATGCTGCCGAATCCTTCGAGCCAGGGTTGGACCAACGTCATGTACGAGATGCACTCTTACTGCTGGAACTGCTCGGCGTCGCAGATCCAGCAAAGCGCCGATGGCCAGGTAAGCGATTTCAGGAACCATGCCAATTACAACGTTCCCGGCTACATCGGTGAATTCAACGACTTTGGCGCTGGATCGAGCGTCTGGCAATACTCGGTCAATGCCTTCAACAATGCCGGCCTGAGCTGGACACCGTGGACCTACAAGGCAACGCACGGATTAGTGCCGGATAGTTGGGGCTTCTACGATCCGACTTTTTGGCCGACAACTCCGAATATCAGCAGCGATTCGGTCGCGACGATCGCCAGCGATTGGCAACAATGGACGACAGCGAACGCCTTCGGCCTAAGCAGTGCCCAAGGTATTACGGGCGGAGGCGGCCCCCCGCCGACGCCAGGCCCGCCGGGTTCGATCGATCCCAACGCCTGGTATGAGGTGATCAACCAGACCGGCGGGCTCTGTATGGACGCCAGCGGTTGGGGGACCAGCAATGGCACGCTCCTGCAGCAGTGGTCCTGCGGCAACCAACAGCACAACCAGGAGTGGCAGTTCCGGGCGGCGGCGAGCAGCGGCTACGATGCCGTCTTCAACCGTAATGCTCCCAGCTTGGTCTGGGACAACGAGGGCTCAACCGCCAACGGCAATGGCGCCTGGCTATGGACGTACGGGAGCGGCAATACCAACCAAGAATGGCAACCCGTCTCGTTGGGCAATGGCCTCTGGAACTTTGTAAACCTTACCAGTGGCCTTTGTTTGGATAACACCGGCTCGACCAGTAACGGCGCGCAGATGACCCAGTGGCAGTGCCAGAGCGGGAACACCAACCAGGAGTTCTCGCTGGTGCAACAACCCTAAGGTCGACATGCATTAGGAACCCTCAACATCGCGGGCGCGGCGCTCTCTCGGCCACGCCCGCCCTGTTTTGACCGGGTTGAAGCGGCTTGGAGGTGCCGTGAGCAGAGCACGCGTCCCGGCCAACCCGAGGTTTCCATGTCCGCCGGTTTTGGTGTGAGGCCACGAGAGGGGCGGCGTTCCCATATGGACGGCCGTGCCGCCCATCTAAGGTTCAATACAGTTTTGGATAATTAATAGCTATCTGAATTTTTGGGTCTGAGCGCCGATGACTAAGTGCTGACTGCTAACTGATATCACTCTGATATCAAAACATTGCTTTCTTAGAAACTACAGGCCACAATTGTGCTAGACGTATGTCTACGTTATGCATTCAAGAATGCGGGGCTTTGGCCCTTGCGGTCTTTGAAAAATTCATTGTGCTGCGGGATTGTGAGGACTGACAGCTGAGGACTGCCCAGCAAGTCCCCCATCCCTGATCGATTTCCGCCAATAATGACGCGGGGCAGACGCGATTTTTGGGCTCAAAAACACTTGCTAGCAAGTGGTGGGGTGGGAGCCGAAATCCAGGCTAAAAATCAGCGTTCATCCGCGTTCATCCATGGCGAAAGGTCTTTGCTGTTGCTGAGTGCGAGCAGTTGGCGAGGACGTAAACGGCCTGGCCCTTGGATCTAGGAGCTGCGAGCTTGGAGCTGTTTTTGATTACTCTTCCTCCTCTCGTATGTACTTGAATTGGGATGGCTTAGCTCCTCCGAGACTACTTCAAGTAATGGGGGGTGGGGAGTACTACTTCCGAAAATCTGCGATGATCTGCGTTCATCTGCGGCGAAATGTCTTTGCTGTTGCTTTTGCTGAGAGCGAGCAGTTGGCGAGGACGTAAGCGGCCTGGCCCTTGGAGCTGGGAGCTACGAGCTTGGAGATGTTTTTAACTGTCAGCTAGTCCCTTTGCCCGGATTGATTTTCGCCAGTAGTAACGCGGGTCAGACGTTGATTTGGGGCACGTCAACCACAAGCTAGCAAGTACCCGCCGGATCCGCGAAAGCCGCCGTTGTTTGGAATGAAATGAGAGCGGTGCACTTCAGCTCAAGGGCTGAATGCTGACTACTGAGTGCTTCTTTCATTCTTCCCACGTATCGCCGAAGAGGGTTCGATGTTGCCCCTCATGTCCGCGCTTTCTTACGCAGGCGTGATATTCCTCTCCTTCGATTCGGACTGCAGAACATTGCAGTTGCAGAACAACAATCTCTCTCAGAGCTTCATCAAGATCATCGGCTTGAGTCATGAGGTCTCTCAAGTAAGAAGTGCGAAGGAAGAAGTACGATTTGACGAAAGATAAATCAAAAATTCTAAATCGTACTTCGAACTTCTTACTTCGCTAATTCCTACCGTTCCGGCGCGGGCACAAGTACAGGACGGTCTTCCGGCCGTCTGTCCCTGTTGTATCTTTCCCTATTCGGTATGGTAAAGCGCTCCGACTGCGAAACCGGGGGACCGGAGTAGTAGCGGGTGTGCGAATTGACGTCATCCAACACCAGCGAGCGTTGCAACACCATTTCAACCGTGCTGCCCTGCTCCAGACGGACATCATTGCCGCGGGTCAACAGCACTGTGGCAATTCCAACGACTGCACCGGCACCACCGCCGATACCTGCTCCCTTTCCGCCTGCTGCCACCGCTCCAATCAGGGCGCCGGTTGCAGCAGGAGCAGCAATCGTACCCACATCGCGTCCCTTGGTGCTATCGGCTTGAACTGTGCCTTCTTTGTCTTTGACTTTGGAATTCTCCGCTCCCGGGACGCTGTTCAATGCCCCAGGGATGGAGAAGGTATATCCATCGGGATAGATAAGGGTCGTAAAACGGAAGAGCACTTCGGCCCGGCCACTTACACGTCCCGGACGCTTCACATCGGTAATTACGCCTTGGACATAGGTTCCAACGGGAATAACCAGGGTATTATCCACAGCCACTGGGAATATGGTCCGCAGGTAAACACCATCCCCGGGCTGCGCCGATTTGGTGGAGATTGAATTCTCAAGCCTAAGCGGAATCTTTGTGCCCGCAGGAACCGTAACTGTTCCCGGCTTACTGACAGGCGGCTGGCTCAAAGGTGCGGGTTGCGGCTTGCCATCATAATATGGCTGATCGGGGCCGTTAGTTTGAACTGGTGCCTGGGTTTGAGCTGGCGCTTGGGTCTGCGCTGGAGCCTGCGCCAGCATAATTACAGGACTAAGAAATAGAACACACAGCAAAAGTACTGATGTGAGACGAAACATAAAACTCTCCCCCTCTACCTCTTATAAAGCCTTTATTTTGAGATGTAGATTCCCTCTAGCCTTAGACGCAAAAAACAACCCCGGAAGTTATCTGGCAGTTTTACATTTTATCTGTTTGAGCGGGTGACGGGTATGTAAAAATTTCCACGAAGCTTGCAAGTGGCACGCAAAAGTCGTCCGCCGCTGCTCACGAGAACTGGCTGCGGAAGACGGCCTTGATGTGGTCGAGTCGGGCCTGGAGCGCGGCCATTTCGTCCGGCAATTCCAAATCGCGTGCTACCGAGATGGCGTCATGGAAGGCTTCCTTGGCATCACTGTAGCGTGCGGTAGCGGCAGAAGAAGAGTGGGCGTCATACATCTCGTCGTATGCTTTCTCGCCGAAGTCCTTGCACGCCTGCAGGCGTTTACGCATAGTGTCTGTCCACCACACAAGGTAGTGTTCGCCATCGCAGAATTCGAGCTCTCCACGTTCCAGCGGTAGAAGAATTCCAGTAAGCACGTGGTCGCCGCAAACCAGGCACGTCGCTTCGTCCTCGCGTGGAAAGATCCGGTCGTACCACGGGACACGCTGGTATCCCTGAGTGTAGACGGCGGTGTAGACCGGGCCCAGAGGCACGGATTGACGGGAGTGCTGGTTCTTGCAATAGGTCCACAAGGGGTTAGCAATGTCGAAGCTGCGGATGTTGCAAAAGCCGGGCGTCTCCTGCTCTTTGCCCGGCCCGGGCCAGTGGCCGTCGTTGGCCTTATTGAAGCCGCAACGGGCGCAGTTGTCGGGACCGCCGTTAGGCATGGCCACCTCGCAGATGGGCGCAAGGTTAGCGTGTGGCCGAAGTGAAGTCAACGTTTCGAACAAAATGTTGCTCCTCATTTGCCAACTTATATTTCCTCTATGTACGATGTGCAGTCCAATAAAGCGTAATTCCCGGAGGCTTACAAGAAATGTCGTACTCGTTTTCAGCTCTGAGGCGCGTTTTACTTGCGGTTTCAACGGTGCTGGTGCTCGCAGTCTTTTGTCTGGTCGCGAGCATTGGCTTTGCTCAGGAAAACACAAAGAAGGCCGCCAAGCACAAGACTGATCCAGGAGACGCGTCGCAACCGGCGACGGCTGGACAAGCGAGCACATCCAAGCCCGGTGCAACGCCAGATGCGGGGGCTGAGTCCAATGAGGACAAGACTGACGCCGAAGCGAAGGGACCATGGCACGGGCTCACATGGCGGCTGATCGGGCCTTATCGAGGTGGACGCGTGCTGGCAGTCTCAGGAGTAGTCGGCAACGCACACACCTACTACTTTGGGGGCGTTGGTGGCGGAGTTTGGAAGACGACTGACGGAGGTCTCGCATGGCGTCCGCTGACTGACAAGACCAAAGACATGTCCGCTTCCATCGGCGCGATTGCTGTGGCGCCCTCTGATCCCAATGTGATCTACGCGGGCACAGGGGAGGCATGTATCCGCGGCAACATTATCTCCGGAAACGGAGTTTACAAATCCATCGATGCCGGCAAAACCTGGAGCTTCATCGGACTGCGCGATACGGACGCAATCGGACGGCTGATCGTCCATCCTAAGAATCCTGACATTGTTCTTGTGGCGGCCCTTGGTCATCCCTTCGGACCCAGCGCCGAGCGTGGAATCTTTCGCACCACCGATGGCGGCAAGAACTGGAGCAAGGTTCTCTACAAAGACGAAAACACCGGTGGCATCGATCTCGCCTTTGATCCCACCAATCCCAACATCATCTTTGCCGGCATGTGGCAGGCGCGTCGCTCGCCGTGGGGCATGGATAGCGGCGGTCCCGGCAGTGGTCTATATCGCAGCACCGACGGCGGCACGACCTGGAAGCACCTCGAAGAACACGGTCTGCCCAGCGGAACCCTTGGCCGCATTGGAGTGGCCGTCGCCTACGCGGACGGCAATCGCGTGTGGGCCCTGATTGAAGCCGACAAGGGCGGGCTCTTCCGCTCCGATGATGGCGGCGACAATTGGACCCTGGTGAACAGCGACCGTCAGTATCGCCAGCGGGCTTTCTATTACACGCATGTCTTCGCCGATCCGCGCTCGCCTGATGCCGTCTATGTTCTCAACACCGGAATGTACCGCTCCATCGATGGCGGCAAGACCTTCCGCCCCATTCGCGTTCCCCACGGCGACAATCACGGATTCTGGGTTGATCCTGCAGACCCTGACCGGATAATTGAATCGAATGACGGCGGCGCCAACGTGAGCACGAATGGTGGTGCGAGCTGGACCACGCAAGGCAACCAGCCTACGGCGCAGTTCTATCATGCGATCACCGACAATCGTTTTCCTTACTACGTATACGGCTCGCAGCAGGACAACAGTTCCGTGGCTATCGCCAGTGCCAGCGAGCGTGGCGGCATTGATCGCCCCGACTGGTATCCCGTCGGCGGCGGCGAGAGCGGATACGTTGCGCCCGATCCAAGCGATCCGGAAATTGTCTACGCCGGCTCCTATGGCGGAGAGATCACGCGTTACGATCACCGCACTGGAGAAGAGAAGAACATTACGCCCTGGCCGATTAATCCGATTGGCGCGGCTGCGGCAGACCAGAAATATCGCTTCCAATGGACCGAACCCATCGTTTTTTCGCCGCATGATCACAATACCTTGTACTTCGCCGCTCAGGTGTTGTTCAAAACCACGGATGCTGGAACCAACTGGCAAATTATCAGTCCGGACCTGACCCGCAATGATAAAAGCAAGCAACAGGCCGCCGGCGGTCCGATCACCAAAGACAATACCGGCGTGGAAGTCTATGACACGATTTTTTCCGTGGTGGAATCGCCGCTGCAGAAAGACCTGATTTGGGCCGGTTCGGACGACGGTTTGATCAACATCACCAGCGATGGCGGGAAGAACTGGTCGAACATCACGCCCAGGAACATGCCTGAGTGGGGCACGGTCAACATGATTGAGGCCTCGACGTATGACCCAGGTACGGCCTACGTGGCCGTGGACCGCCACCGGCTCGACGATTTCGCTCCTTACATGTTCAAGACTTCAGACTTCGGGAAGACCTGGTCAACCATCACCAACGGCATTCCCGCGGGAACATATGTGCATGCGGTGCGCGAAGATCGCAAGCGCAAAGGTTTGCTTTATGCGGCAACGGAAAAAGGTGTCTCCGTCTCATTCGACGATGGCGCAAACTGGCAATCGCTGCAGACCAATCTTCCCGTTATACCGGTGTGGGACGTCTGGGTGCATGCCAATGACCTGATTGCCGCAACGCACGGGCGCTCCTTCTGGATTCTTGATGACCTGGCGCCGCTCGAACAATTCAAGCCCGATGTCGCCAGCGAGGATATACATCTCTATGCGCCCAGCCCCGCGAATCACACACAGTTCGCCGGTGGATTCGGGGGCGGCAGTGGGCAGACGGGACAAAACCCACCTGCGGGTGCGGTTATCTACTACTCTTTGAAAACTGCGCTGAAAAAGCCCGAGGACAAGAAAACAGAAGATAAAAAATCGGCCGATTCATCCGAGGCAAGTGAAGGGGCCAAGAGCGCTCCCATTACTCTGGAGATCCTCGACCAGAATGGACAGGTCATCCGCAAGTTCCCCCCTAAGCAGCAACCCGGAGAAGATGCTGGCGGCGGCGAAGAGGAAGCTTTCGGGCGTCCGCCTGCGCGTGCCCTGCCCGCTGAAGCCGGCTTGAACCGTTACGTCTGGGACATGCGCTACGAAGGCGCCAGTCGCGTTCCGCACTCGCCGCTGTGGGCCGGAAATACTGACGGTCCCGAAGTGCTTCCCGGCAACTATCAAGTGCGGGTCACCGTGAATGGCAAGTCTTACACCGCACCGCTCGAGATTAAAGCCGATCCGCGTCTGCAAGTGACCCAGCAGGACCTGGAAAAGCAGTTTGATCTGCTGATCAAGATACGCGAGCGCGTGACCCAGGCGCACGACACCGTGAACCAGATTCGCGATATCCGTGCACAAATCAACGCGCTGAACAAACGCCTGGAAGGACAGCCGCAGGCCAAAGCTGTGGCCGATGCCGGCAAGCAACTGGACAAGAAGATGACGGAGATCGAAGAAGTCCTGATTCAGACCAAAGCCAAAAGCAATCAGGATGTACTGAACTATCCCATTCGTCTGAATAACTATCTGGTCGCTCTAGGTGGCGTAGTAGCCAGCTCTGACTCAGCGCCTACTCAGATTTCCTATGATGTATTTGACACGCTCAGCAAACAACTCGATGAGCAACTGGCCAAATGGAAGACGGTGCTGAGTATAGATGTACCGGCATATAACGAGGTGGTTCGTAAACAGGAGGTACCGGCCATCATCCCGGCGAGACCAGTAGAAGATAGTAAGACGACCGGCAGTCCTTAAGTTGCATCTCAAGCTCGCGACGCGTATCCATCCCTTCACTTTGCACACGCACGCTGGCGTGTTTCGAATGCACAATGGCGTGTTTTGCATATCGGAGAACTTGCCGCGCATCTAGAATAAGTACATGTTCAACGCCAAAGCTTACTCCGCTGCCAGTGAGAAATCGCCGCTCGCCTCCACCACGATCGCGCGGCGCGATCCAACCGAACACGACGTACAGATCGAAATTCTATATTGCGGCATCTGTCACTCTGATCTCCACCAAGTCCGCAACGAGTGGAGCGGCGTGATGCCCACCGTCTACCCCTGCGTACCCGGCCACGAAATCGTCGGCCGAGTCACGAAGGTCGGCTCCGCAGTCTCCAAGTTCAAGCGCGGCGACCTCGCCGCGGTCGGCTGCATGGTGGATTCGGACCGCACCTGCCCCGAGTGCCAGGCGGGCCTCGAACAGTTCTGCCCAAACTTCACCCTTACGTATAACTTCCCCGACAAGCATCTCGGAGGCGTCACCTACGGCGGCTACTCCGACAGCATTGTCGTGGACCAGAGATTCGTCCTACGCGTTCCATCGAACCTCAACCTCGCCGGAGCCGCTCCTTTGCTTTGCGCCGGCATCACAACTTACTCGCCCATGCACCACTGGGGTGTCACCAAAGGCAAGAAAGTTGGCGTGGTCGGTCTCGGCGGACTGGGCCACATGGGCGTGAAGTTTGCACATGCGCTCGGAGCGCACGTTATTGTCTTCACGACCTCTCCAAACAAGAAGGAAGACGCACTTCGCCTCGGAGCAGACGAAGTCGTGATTTCGCGCAATGCGGACGAGATGCAAAAGCACGCCGGCAGCTTCGACTTTATCCTCGACGCTGTCTCTGCCGATCACGACATCAATGCATACATCAATCTGTTGCGCCGCGATGGCAATATTACCCTTGTTGGTGCGCCAGAGAAGCCTCTCGCCGTTTCAGCCTTCGGACTGATCATGGGCCGCCGCAGCCTTTCAGGTTCTCCAATCGGCGGCATCGCCGAAACCCAGGAGATGCTCGATTTCTGCGGGAAGCACAACATCACCTCTGATGTCGAGGTCATCCCCATCCAAAAGGTCAACGAAGCTTACGAGAGACTGCTCAAGGCCGATGTGAAGTACCGCTTCTCCATCGATATGGCTTCTCTCAAAACTGAGTAGAACCGATGAATAAGATGAATGAACACTTTCGTTTCTCTGGCAATACTTTTCACAAGTTGGAAGAACTGGGAGTCCGTGCCGCGAACGTCTCCAAAATAATGCTACTAGTTCAACCAAAGGAGTTTCAGAAAATGGAAATCAAAAGAGTTGGCTCGCAACCTTCTGTCAAGGGACCGTCAGAGTGGTTCACTGGCAGCGTGCGGATCGACCCGCTTTTTCAGGCACCCGATCCGGCATTTGTTCAAGGTGCCAGCGTAACCTTCGAGCCGGGCGCGCGGACTGCATGGCACACGCATCCACTCGGTCAGACGCTCATCGTCACCTCTGGCTGCGGCTGGGCTCAGCGCGAAGGCGGACCTATCGAGGAGATCCGGCCCGGTGATGTGGTCTGGTTCTCGCCCGGCGAGAAGCACTGGCATGGGGCTACCCCGGCCACGGCCATGACGCACATCGCCATTCAAGAAAGGCTCAATGGGAAGGTTGTCGACTGGATGGAACAGGTCAGCAACGAGCAATATCGCAGGTGACGATCATATTCACGCCCTGGCAAAGCCGGTTGGGATAGTTGCTGGCTGTTGGAGTAAAACTGGTCGGAACAAAGCGTAATCCAGTGATGTTTCTTGCATTCAGATACTCGGCAAGCTGGCGTGCGTTGATGCAGGGTGCACCCATGATTTCGAACGGTGTGTCAGTTCCCCATCCACAGAAATATTTGTCCCTTCCACCAGCTCTACGCCAGGATACAAAGTCGCTTCATTCAGGCTACGCCGCGCGCCGCCTCCATCACCGGCGCAGAATACGTCGTCGAAGGGGCACTGTGCCTATCGTCTGATACCAAGTTGTACGAAACTGTTTAAACGAAAGTACATTGAACTTCCGGACAGTCGCCAACTCACAATGGACTGATTCCTATTTTGGAACCAGGATCACTTAGTTACTAACCACTCCAATTTTCATCAGGCCTGAGGTGAGAAAGCAGAAGAACTAAGCAGTTGCCCCGGTTCTCGCCTGCACATAAGCGGGCGAGAATTCTTCAACGGACCACAATTCTCATTGGAGGCAGTTACACCTCGATGGCTTCTGCCCATCCGATTATCACGACCCGCGCCAGCAAGCACGATGGGACCTTCGCAACATCCCGATTGTCGACGGCTACGTTTCTGCTATTGCAGTTGAAAGACCGCCACTTGCGTTTCAGATACTTTGATTGGACTGAGACCAATGCTGTTGAGTGACGCCGAAGATAATTCTCGCGAAAACTCGCCCTCCGGCTTCGGCGCAAAAAACTAAGGTGTCCACCTGACCTTTTCCCATCTCTGCCGCGCATGAGTCAGGACACACAAGACGGGTTCACTTTGGGAATCAATATTTATTATGTGGAAGATTCCCACAATGGGACCACATCCCATAATAGAACTCGTCTTTTGTCTCAGAAAAACTTGAAATTATGGACAGAATTGAACAGCAACCGCTCAAGGCATCAGATATTTTACAAGTCTGCTGAAGACCTCAGCTATCGGAAGTTTTTCATCATCACTCTCCCATTTCCAGATGAACTTGACTTTCGGGCTCACCGAGTCTTATCACGCCAATTCCCGCGGTGGCAGGCTGAGGTGATAAAGCAGAGAAACCAGGGAATGACCCCGGTTCGTTGACGGTACATGAGCGGGCGTCGATTTCCCTGGAGGCAGTCCCCCAGCGCGGCTTCTGCCCATACGAGGTATTTCTTATGAAAGCAATCAGACAAAAATCAGCCGTTTGGTTTGTTACAATCCTTGCCTTCCTGATCTGCTCGGGATCAACCTTTGCACAAAGCCCGTCGTTTTCGACGAGCGCTTCCGCAGTCCCGGCTTGCGGTCAGCTTGATGATGGACTGGTTCATGTCCCACCCAGCTACAACAGCTTCACTCCGCCGGCCGAAGGGCAAGGTTATGTTGATCCTCAATACGGCTGTACAGTCACTCGCTTAACCGACAGCACGCATGACAGTCCGATTGTGCCGCGACACCACTATTACTCCACTCTTACTCCCTTTAATGCGAATTCCTCCGAGGTCATGGTCTTTTTGGACAACGGCTCCAATGAGATCCGGGATATTCGCGGCAACATTGTTGTTCCGGTCGCAAACATGCCAGGCTCGAACACCGGGGTTGAACCCTGGGACCCAATCACTCCCAATGTTTTTTACTACGTTAACGGCAACCAATTCCTGAAGGGTACAATTTCGGGAACAACAGTTGTCAGTACTGTTCTGCATACTTTTTCAGCTTACAGCCAAGTTGTCATACCCGATGAAGAAGACTTAACCGACGACGGAACGAAGATCTGGCTCATTGGCAATCCCGGCAACGAATGCGCGGGGACCGGGATTCTTTACGACCATTCCACAGATACCGTGGTTTCGCAGTCTCTCATTTTGAACAGTTGCCACAAAGTCCAGATTTTTCCATCCGGAAAGATGCTCTGTACCAACTGCAATGGCAATAACATAACAATCTACAATACCGACGGCAGCATCTACTGGAATCCTCCTTATACCGCCACAGCTCACGCAGAGGTGGGAACCGATCTGCAAGGCCGGGAAGTGCTGATACACACGGCCAACGGAACAGCGTCACTCAATGCATGTGCAGATCCCTGGAACAGCTTAACGGTCGTCGACATTAATGCGAAGGCCCCGGTGAACTGCCTCATCAATGGGATTCCACCTTGGCACGTGAGCTATCGAGACAGCTCCGCTGGGTGGGTTGCTCTTTCTTTTTTTGACCAGGGAACATGCCCAGATTACTCGTGTTTCTTTCCGCAGAATCTGACATCTAACTGGACGGGCCTGTGGTCTCACTATGCCGAAGAAGTCATCGTTGTAAAAATAGATGGATCCAAGGTTCAGCGGCTTGTTCACCATCGTTCCCGGAGCGCCGAATATTATTGGGCCCAGTCTCATGCAGCCATTAGTCGAGACGGAAAATTTGTCCTCTTCGACAGCAACATGGATATCAGCAACTCAGGCTTCGTCAGCCCCAACCAGTACAGCGATGTTTACTTGACCTCAGGTCTAACTACCTCTTCGCTGATGATTTCACCCGCGACCATAACCCTCAATGCGGGAGGGGCGCAGACCTTTAGCGTCAGTGGCGGTGTTTCTCCCTACACATACAGCATGGTGACCAACAACTCCGGTGGAACCATTAATGCTTCCACTGGAGCATATATCGCGGGCACGATCGGCGGGGTAACTGATACTCTCCAAGTCACAGATACCGTCGGAAATACCAGCACTGCTACTGTGAGGGTTCGGGCGCCCTTAGTGATCTCGCCGGCATCCGTAACAGTAAGCACTGGTGGATCCCAAGCGTTTAGCGCGAGCGGCGGTGTTTCTCCCTACACATACAGCATCGCGACCAACAACTCAGGCGGGACCATCAATGCTTCCACCGGGGCGTATGTCGCGGGCACAAGAGGTGGAGTAACCGACACTGTCCAGGTCACAGATAGTAGCGGAAATGCCAGCACTGCTATTGTGACGGTTCGAGCCGCCACCTTAGTGATCTCGCCGGCATCCGTATCGGTGAGCATTGGCGGATCCCAGGTGTTTGGCGCGAGCGGCGGTGTTTCTCCCTACACATACAGCATCGCGACCAACAACTCAGGCGGGACCATCAATGCTTCCACCGGGGCGTATGTCACGGGCACAAGAGGTGGAGTAACCGACACTGTCCGGGTCACAGATAGTGGCGGAAATACCAGCGCTGCTACTGTGACAGTTCGGGCGCCCTTAGTGATCTCGCCGGCATCCGTATCGGTGAGCACTGGCGGATCCCAGGCGTTTAGCGCGAGCGGCGGTGTTTCTCCCTACACATATAGCATTGCGACCAACAACTCAGGCGGAACCATTAATGTTTCGACCGGGGCGTATATCGCCGGCGCCAAGGCAGGCGTAACCGATACCGTCCGGGTGATAGACACTGCGGGAAGCATCAGCAATGCTGTCGTTACGGTTAAAGCAAGCGGCTGCGCTACGATTGCCAAGGTGCAAGTGGTGTCGCCAGGATCTGCATCAACCGCAAGCCGATCAGCTTCGCTTACAGAAACCGCCAGCAACCTGCTTGTTGCCGTTGTTTACTGGAATGGGTCAGACGTTGCCGGCATTTCTGACAGGTTGGGGAATACATGGAATAGTGTCCCCGTACAAGATAACGCTGCCACGGCAACCGACGTCCGCATTTGGTATGCGCAAAATATTAAAGGTGGCGCTAACACGGTCACGGTTACACAGCCATGGTCGGTCACTCTTGGTTTTTATTTGATCGAGTATTCGGGCATCGCGACAACCAATGCTCTTGATGTGGCCAGCGGCAAGATCGCTACAGCCGCGTCCCGTTCACTTGATACTGGTAATCTGACAACTACGGGATGCCGTGATCTTGTGGTCGGGTTGTTCGCCGATACCTGGGGATCAGGCACCATGACCCCAGGCTCTGGCTGGATCAGCCGGGGAGCGGACACTAACTTCTACTCCACGGTTGTTGACAATGTGCCCGGAGGGACTGGGACATTCGATCCTAAGGCGAGTTTGGCCGGATCAAACTCAGACTCTGCCTGGGCGGCTACCGCGGCTGCTTTTAAGGCCAAGCAATGAGGCAAAAAAACAGGTGGGAGGCCTTCAGCGTCAAGTCGTGCTTCCTACCGATATAACAGATACTGCGTCCGCAGCTTTTCGAAGCTCTCCACCTCATCCTGCCAATCCTCGGCGATGCGGCGAGGGTCTTGGCCGGCAGCCAGAGCGTCAAACACCTTCTGGTTGGCCAGAATCTCGATCATCTGGTCGATCTTATAGTCTTTGGGATAAAGAGTACGCAGTGCCGACGCAAGTTCGATGCCCATCTCAGGCGAGTCGAGAACATTGCGGTCAGTCACGATCATATTCACGCCCTGGCAGAGTTGGTTGGCATAGTTGCTGGCTGTAGGAGTAAAACTGGTTGGAACAAAACGTACTCCGGCGATGTTTCTTGCGTTCAGATACTCGGCAAGCTGGCGTGCGTTGACCCAGGGCGCACCCATGATTTCGAACGGCGTGTCAGTTCCCCGCCCTACAGAGACATTCGTCCCTTCCACCAGCCCCACGCCAGGATACAAAGTCGCTTCATTCAAACTACGCAAGTTGGGCGAAGGATTTACCCAGAGCACCGATGTCGAGTCGAACCAGTCTCCCCGCATCCAGCCTTGCATGGCAACCACGGTAAGCCGGGCGTTGATTTTGCGCTCGGCGTTGAACATTCGGGCGAGCTCGCCCATGGTCATGCCGTGGCGCACAGGCACCGGATGGTAACTTGTAAAATTAAGATGACCGCTTTCCGCCAGCGGCCCTTGCACAAAAGAGCCGGTGACCGGGTTGGGACGGTCGAGCACAACCACCTCAGTCCCGGTTTTCGCGGCAGATTCCAGAAAATACCCCATCGTAGTTTCGTAGGTGTAGAAGTGCACGCCGGCGTCTTGAAGATCAATTACAACTGCATCCAGATTCTTAAGCACATCCAGCGGAGGATGTCGCTGCGCATCCGTGGCGCCGTAAACGCTGTAAATAGGAACGTGCGTGGCAACATCCACTGAATTGCCAACGTCGGTCGTATCCAGTTGGCCGGCAGCGCCGTGTTCGGGAGAAAAAATTGCAACCAACTGCACACCTGGAATTTGGGCAAGAAGGTCGATAGTGCGGCGTCCCTGGGCGTCAACTCCGGTCTGGTTGGTGAGCACGCCAATGCGCCGAGGCGAGCTTTTGGAGCCATGCAATTGAGTAAAGTTTTGGGCTTCGAGCACATCAATCCCAGTGAGAACCGAACCATTACGAACCGCCAGCCGCCGCTCGCCCGCCAAAGTTTCGTTGTAGCCGGTGATAGCCGCCAGCTTGGCTTTGTCTTCGTCT